>NZ_JBRREB010000057.1:0-27331 GCF_056759995.1 Stenotrophomonas sp. STEN030
GGCGGGCCCCCGCCCCCCCCCCCCCCCCCCCCCCCCCCCCCCCCCCCCCCCCCCCCCCCCCCCCCCCCCCCCCCCCAACAACAGGTGCCACTAACGACCACGGGCAGCCATTGGCTGCCCGTGCGGTATCTGTATGCAGGAAACGCTTAGTAGCGCAGCAGCGCCGAGCCCCAGGTGAAACCGCCACCGAAGGCTTCCAGCAACAACAGCTGGCCACGCTCGACGCGACCCGAACGGATCGCGGCATCCAGTGCCAGCGGCACCGAACCGGACGAGGTGTTGCCGTGCTTGTCGACGGTCACGATCACCTGGTCCATCGGCATCTCCAGGCGCTTGGCCGTGGCTTCGATGATGCGCAGATTGGCCTGATGCGGGATCAGCCAATCCAGGTCGGATTTGTCCAGACCGTTGGCCTGCAGGGTCTCATCAACAACCGAGTCCAGCGCCTTGACGGCGTACTTGAACACGTCATTGCCCTTCATGATGATGTTGCCCGGCTTGTCGAAGCCGACCGACACGCCAACCGGATCCCACAGCAATTCCTTCTTGCTGCCGTCGGCATGCAGATGGGTGCTGAGAATGCCGGTGTCTTCGTCGGCCTTGAGCACGACGGCGCCCGCGCCATCGCCGAACAACACGCAGGTGGTGCGGTCGGTCCAGTCGACGATACGGGTCAGGGTTTCCGCACCGATCACCAAGACGTGCTTGGCATCACCGCTGCGAATGAATTTGTCAGCCACGCTCAGGGCGAAAAGGAAGCCTGAACATGCTGCGTTGACGTCAAACGCCGCCGAACCAGCTGCACCGAGGCGGGCCTGGATCAAGCAAGCGGTAGACGGGAAAATCAGATCCGGCGTGGTGGTACCCACGATGATCATGTCCAGCTGCGATGCCTCAATGCCTGCAGCTTCCAGCGCGCGCACGGCGGCGTGGTAGCCCAGATCACTGGTGGTTTCACCTTCGGCAGCGATGTGCCGCTCACGGATACCCGTGCGCGACTCGATCCACTCGTTGGTCGTTTCGACAATCTTGGTCAGATCATCGTTGGTCAACACTTTCTCGGGCAAATAACTACCGGTGCCCGCGATCCTCGAGTAGATCCGCTTGCTCATGCTGTTTCCTATTGCGCGAAGCCGCCCGTAGGCGGCCCCGGAAGAATCGGTGCAACAACCGCCACACTCAGGTGGCGGCAGCCGTCACAAATCAATCTTCTTCAGCGACCAGGGTCGACTTGGTCGTGATCACCTTCTTGCCGCGGTAGAAACCGTCAGCAGTGATGTGGTGACGCAGATGCACTTCACCGGTGGTCGGATCGGTGGACAGCTGCTTTGCGCTCAGGGCGTCGTGGGCACGACGCATGCCGCGGCGGGACGGGGTAACACGGGATTTCTGGACTGCCATGGGATTGCTCCAAACTCGGTTTCGTTTGCTTCGTCGTTTAATTGCACAGGACGCCAGCGTCCAGCACTACTCGCTTTCGCCGCAGCCGCCGACGATTACCGGCCGCAATTATTTCTTCAGCGCCGCCAATGCCGCAAAGGGATTGGCCTTGCTCAATTCTTCTTCGGTTGCGGTGAAGTCCTGTTCGACTGCCTCGCTTCCTGGCGCCAGCGCAACCACCGGCACCGCCAACACCAACTCGTCTTCCACCAGATCCAGCGGACGCAGGTTGCCGTCTTCAGGCACCAGCATCGCTTCGTATTCTTCTGGAAGCGCAGATTCTTCTTCTTCGTCCTTGATCAAGCCCAAGCGCTGCTTGATCGACACCGGCAGCAGGAAACGCTGCATGGTGCGCTGACAGATCAAGGGCAGCTCGGTATCGATGGTCAGATCGACATACGACACCTGCAAGATGTTGTCTCGATCGAACTCCAGTGAGTAAGTGCACTGGCCTTCGGTATCGGCAACCAGACCCTGCAAGCGGGTCAATTCGGACAAAGGCACCTGGCCGTCAAAGCGCCTGCGCGCTATGACCATCCGCCAAGCATCCAGCAATTCGGGTACGTTCGCGGACATAAGCTGCAGAATGTTAAGGAGTAGCCACGCCGCTGTCAAAT
This sequence comes from Stenotrophomonas sp. STEN030, assembly GCF_056759995.1. NCBI lineage: Bacteria > Pseudomonadati > Pseudomonadota > Gammaproteobacteria > Lysobacterales > Lysobacteraceae > Stenotrophomonas > Stenotrophomonas sp. STEN030. Next base: position 2,058 of record NZ_JBRREB010000057.1, read on the forward strand.
CCGTAGCGGCGGAAACATTGTCAGACCGGCGGCGGCGCAGCAGACTGGCCGTCCCGAGCTGCGTATTTTTACACATGAAGCCCCTGATTCTCGCCTCCACCTCACGATATCGTGCTGAATTGCTTAACCGGCTCAGGATTTCGTTCAGTTCAGCCGCTCCGGATGTGGACGAAACCCCACTCCCCGGCGAACCGCCGGCAACCCTGGCGCAGCGCCTGGCCGCCGCCAAGGCCGAAGCCATTGCCGGCCTGCATCCCGGCAGCTGGGCGATCGGCTCGGATCAGGTTGCCGAACTGAATGGGCACCCCCTGGGCAAACCCGGCACCCGCGAGGCCGCCTGCGCGCAGCTGGCGGCAATGTCCGGCCACGAGGTGCTGTTCCACACGGCGGTCTGTGTAAGCGATGGTATTGCGCAGCATCAGGCCATCGATCTCACCCGCGTGCGCTTCAGGAGCCTGCAGACGGCCGAGATCGAACGCTATATCGATGCCGAACAGCCCTTGGACTGTGCCGGCAGCTTCAAATGTGAAGGCTTGGGCATCAGCTTGTTCGAAGCCATCGACAACAGCGACCCCACCGCCCTGATCGGCTTGCCGCTGATCCGGACTTCGCAGCTACTGCGGAAGGCTGGCTACCAGCTGCCCTGAGCTGACGATGACGTGGCGAACACACGCGCTGCGCGCCAACGGCGGGCGCGCAGCGCGAATACAAGCTATTTGACCTCGAACGGCTGTTCGGCCCAGGTCTCCACACTGCCGTCATTGCCATGCAGGCGCAGACCCAGCCAATGCGTGCCGGGCTTCAGGCCTGAGGTATCCAGCTTTGCATCAAAACCGGTATTCGGATGCTGCGGATCGGTGGATATCTTCCAGAACGGGCGCACGTCGTAATCGCGCCCATAGACAGCATCACCCACGCTGCGGCCATCCAGCAGCAGCTCAACCCGCGACAATCCCACGCCATCCTTGAAGGCCCAGCCACTGACTTCCAGCACACCTTTGACTGCCTGACCAGCCGCAGGGGTTTCCACCCATGCCATAGCCGGCGTCACACATGGCCCCTGCTGCTTTTCGGCAGGCAGGCGGAACAACAGGAAGCGCTGGAAACCATGATCAAGCGAGACCACCTTCGGCGGCGGCAGCGGCCCCACCAACTCGCAGACCCTGTGATAACGGTCCAGAAGGTCACGATAACGCTGATCGCCCGGTGCCAGCACCAATAGCACCGGCGTCGAACGGTTGCCGTCACTGATCAATTTCCAGAGCGCCAACTGCGCGGTGCGCCCATGCCTGTCATTGAGCTCATGCGGCAGCACCTTGATCGAAGGATCATTGAGGCGGAAGCCCAGTTCCGCACCGACCTTGAAGCTGCCTGCCAGCACCTGGGTGTCTTCCGGCATCTGCGCGAGCTCCTCACGCACGCCCTCGGACAGCTGCTGCCAACCTGCAAAATTACGCGGGTAGTACTTACTGCCCGCCAGGTGTTCACGCAAGCCCGGAGAGGCAGCCACCAGGTAATAACTCATCGCCAGCAGCAGGCCCAGCGAGGTGAGCACCCACAATGCACGCCGCCAAGGACGCGACCAGTGAGTGAGCAGCGCAGGCACACAGACCAGCAAGGCCAGATAGCCAGGCAGCGGCCAGTGGAAGCTGACCCGCTCCACATCGGTGAAGAACCCCAACGCGAAGATCAGCAAGGTGGAGGTGGCACCAACCAGGGCGAAGTAGCGCCATTGCAGGTGGTGGAAGCCACCCTGCACATTGCGCAGGCCCCTGCCCGCCACCACCGCCATCGCCGCGAACAGCAGCGGCGTCACCAACAACGGCTGGATCACCAGGAACAGCAGCCCTTCCGGCTGGAATGCCCACGGATGGCGCTCGATCACCTGGAACTTGAGTCCAGCATCCTGATTGTCCAGGTTCCACGCCATCAGCGGCACCCATGCCGCCAAACCAACCGACAGCGCGATCCACACCCGCGGATCGCGCAAGGCTTTGCGGCCTTCCGGCAACAGCACCAGCGCAATGAAACCCACAACAATCACACCAATGAAACGGTAGTGACTGAGCGCGCCCATCAACAGCCCGCAGGCCAGCAACAAGGCGCTACCAGCACCCACGCCACGCAGCAGGCGTGCACCGGCATCCAGGCATAGCAGTGCGGCGATCGCCATCGGCACGTCCGGCACCGCCAGGATGCCCAGCGTCGCCGACAACGGCATCAACAAGGCCAGCGAGCCGGCACGCCAACCCATGCGCACGCCGAACCAGCGCGTGCAGATACCAGCGACCATCCACGGCAGCGCCGCGCCCATGATCAGGAACGGCAGGCGCACGCCCAGGCGGTGATCGCCGGCAACCTCGACACCGAGCCGCGTCAACCAGGCCGTCAGCCCGGGCAGGTCCGAATAGGCGGCGGCCAGATGCTGACCTTCCTGCCAATAGAACGCCTCGTCCACGAACAGCGTCAATTGCGAGGCCAACAGCACCTTGGCTGTGGTGACCAGCACCCACAACACAAGGAACGTCAGGTATGCGCGTTGTTCACCCCTGTTTGGCACGTACACTTCCTTCAGCCCAAGTATCGAGACGACCAAGACAATGGCGCCGCCCGGAATGCTACCCGAAGTAACACTACAGTCCCTATCGGCAGCGCAACAGCAGGTAAATTCCCTACTGCTCGGCAAGGCGCAGGAAGTGCGGATGGCCTTTGTCGCGCTGCTGTCCGGCGGACATCTGCTGATCGAGGACCTGCCCGGGCTCGGCAAGACCACCTTGGCCCATGCCATGGCCTCCAGCCTCGGCCTGCAATTCCAGCGCGTGCAGTTCACCTCCGATCTGCTGCCCGCCGATGTGCTCGGCATCTCGGTCTACGAAGCGCATAGCCGCAGCTTCCAGTTCCATCCCGGCCCGGTGTTCTGCAACCTGTTGCTGGCGGATGAAATCAACCGCGCGCCGCCACGCACGCAGAGCGCCTTGCTCGAAGCGATGGCCGAACAGCAGGTGACGTTGGATGGCGTGACCCACCGGCTGCCGGATCCCTTCTTTGTGATTGCCACACAGAATCCGGTCGACATGTCCGGCACCTTCCCACTGCCGGACTCACAGCTGGATCGCTTCCTGCTGCGCCTGACCCTGGGCTACCCCAATGCCGACGCCGAGCGCGCCCTGCTGGCCGGCGAAGACCGCCGCGACCTTATCGCGCGGGTAACTCCCTGCTTGTCAGAGCAGGACATCCGCATGCTGCGCGACGCCGTTGGCCAGGTGCATGCCAGTGACGCTTTGATCGATTACGTGCAGGCCTTGATCACTCGCAGCCGCCAGCACCCGGGCGTGCGCGTCGGCCTGTCGCCACGCGCCGGCATCGCCCTGCTGCGCGCGGCCAAGGCGCACGCGCTGCTGCTTGGCCGCCAGCACGTAGTTCCGGAAGACGTGCAGGCATTGTTCATCGCCGTCGCCGGGCACCGACTGGTCGCTGAGGCCGAAGCATCCTCCGGCCCGACGCTGGCCCGCACCCTACTGCACAGCGTGCAGGTGGATTGAGGTGCTGGCAGCACTGCGGCAACGCCTGCAATCCCTGCAGTTCCTGGCCCGCCCACGGCAGCCGGAGCAGCCACCGACGCAGCTGGACAGGCGCCGCATCTACGTGCTGCCTACCGGCTTCGGCCTGTTTCTGGCCGCCCTGCTAGCGGTGATGCTGCTCGGCGCCTTGAACTACAACAACAACCCGGCACTGCTGCTGGCGCTGCTGCTCGGCGCAACCGCGCTGGCCAGCGCCGTGCAGGCGCATCTGCAGTTGTCGGGCTTGCGTCTGCAAGCCGTTTCCGCCGACCCGGTAGCCGCTGGAAATCCGATCCGCCTGCGTCTGGCGCTCGCGCGCGGCGACCGCCGCCGGCGCCGTGCCCTGCAACTGGACTACTCGCAAGCCAAAACCCATTTCAACCTGGAGCAGCACAGCCAGGCCGAAGCCGATCTCTGGCTACCCACCCAGCAACGCGGCTGGCTGGATCTGTCACGCATCAGAATTACAACCACCCAACCACTGGGTCTGGTCCGCGCCTGGTCGTGGTTCTGGCCGGACTCGGCACTGCTGGTTTATCCCGCGCCGGAAACCAATGCGCCGCCGCTGCCGGATGCGGGCGCCGCTTCCACCCGCACCCGCGTGCACCCGCAAGGTGAAGAACTGCAGCAGATGCGCCCCTACCGCAGCGGCGACTCGCGACGCAGCATCGCCTGGAAGCACTCGGCGCGGCGCGACGAACTGCTGGTGCGCGAATACGAGCGCCCCTACGGCGCCGAACTGGTACTGGACTGGCAACAACTGCTGGCCCTGCCCCACGAACGCCGTATCTCCCGGCTCGCACGCTGGGTAGATGAGGCCGAACGCGAAGGCCGCAGTTACCAGCTGCGTCTGCCAGGCCAACCAGCATTGGGGCCCGCCAGCGGTGACGCCCATCGCCATCTCTGCCTGCGCGCATTGGCGCTGCTGCCAAACGCATGAAGACGCCCTCACCCGCAATAAGCACCAGCAGCCGCCTCTGGATCAATCTGGTCACCGCCCTATCGCTGCTGCCCCTGCTGCTGCAGTTGCCGGGCGTACTGGCGGCGGTGTTCGGAATCACCACCTTGCTGGTGGCGCTGTGGTCATGGCGACGCACCATGCCATTGCTGCTGCGCCTGCTACTGATCGGCGTGGTGTTGGCCTGCATCTACTGGCAGATGGGCGCCAACCCCGGCCGCGATAGCGGTTGCGCTCTGCTCGCGGCGATGCTGGCGATCAAATCCAGCGAGCTGCGCACGCTGCGTGATGCGCGCAGCCTGATTGGCTTCAGCCTGTTTGCGCCATTCGCGGCCTTCCTGCTCGACCAGGGGCCGAGCACCCTGCTGATGTCGGCCGCCGCCGTAGTAGCCGCCCTGCTCGCGCTGCAACGTCTGGCCGATGAAGAAGTCGGTATTGCCCACCTGCCACCGCGCGCGCAGCTGCGCACCGTCGGCGGACTGATGCTGTTGGCACTGCCTTTGGCCTTGTCAGCATTCTGGCTGGTGCCGCGCCTGCCGACGCCGCTATGGGGCACACCGGATCGAGCGGTGTCACGCCCGGGCCTGTCCGACAGCATGCAACCCGGCGCAATGGGCGACTTGTTGGCCGATGACAGCCCGGCGCTGCGCGTCGAGTTTTTCGGCCCGGTGCCAGCGCAGGACCAACGTTATTGGCGTGGCCCGGTACTGACGCGCTTTGATGGCCGGCGCTGGTCCAGATTGCAAAGCCCTACTTCCACACCGCCGCCCAGCGTCAGCAACAGCGCGCTGCGCTGGGACTACCAGATCGAATACGAGCCCACCGACCGCCGCGAACTGGTGGCGCTGGACCTCCCCCTACAAGCACCTGCCGGCAGCCAGTTGGATGCCGACTACAGCCTGACCACAGCGCAATCACTTACCGCACTGACACGCTGGCGCATGCAGTCCAGCCCTGCGCTGGCCTTCCAGGCCGAGCTGCCGGCACGCCTGCGGCGGCAAGCCCTGCAACTGCCTGAAAACTTCAATCCGCGCACTCTGGCCTTGGCCAGACAATGGCGCAGCCAAGCCGGCGCTGATGACGCGGCCTTGGTGCAACGCAGCCTGGACTGGATCCATCGCGAGTTCGCCTACACCTTGAACACGCCATTGGCCGGCCGCCACTCCGTCGACGAATTCCTGTTCGACCAGAAGGCCGGGTACTGCGAGCACTTCAGCGCGGCATTTGTGGTGCTGATGCGAGGTGCAGGCATTCCAGCGCGGGTCGTCACTGGCTATGCCGGCGGCGTGCGTAACCGCTTCGGCAATTATTGGGTAGTGCGGCGTCTTGATGCGCATGCCTGGGCCGAAGTCTGGTTGCCGCAACGCGGCTGGGTTCGGGTTGATCCCACCGCAGCAGTCGCTCCGGAGCGCATCTACGACACGCTGGAAGACCGTATCGGTGAAAACAACACCAGCGGGCTGAACTTGCCCGCTCGCTGGAGCAGTCTGCTGCAGTACAGCGATTTCCTTCGTCGCGGCTGGAATACCGCCGTACTGTCCTTCAACGCCGAACGTCAGCAGCGCCTGCTCAGCGGTATCGGCATCAAACAGTTGAGCCCCTCCCAGCTGGTTGCCTTGTTTGCCGCCTTTGCCGCTCTTGCCTTGGGCTTGATGGCCTGGCTGCTGGCCCGTGGCGAGCGCCAGCGCGACCCGCTGCTGCGCGCCTGGCACCGGCTGGACAGCCGCTACCAGCGCCTCGACCTGGGCCGTGAAGCTTACGAAACCGCCAGCGACTGGGCCAGTCGCGTCGACCAGGCCCGTCCTGGCAGCGACCTGCTGGCGCTCAGCCAGCGTTTCACTCAGGCGCGCTACGCTGGCGCTCGATCGGATGTCGTTTCATTATTGGCGGACCTGCACAGGCACCGCCCGAAACCCGGAGTACGAACATGAAGACCCGCATCCTCCTAGTTGCCGCCGCCACTCTGGCGCTGGCTGCCTGTGCCACTGCGCCCAAGCCGCTGCAGGGACAGTTCACCCCCGTTTCACCGCGTGACGCGGTGGCGCAGAAGCAAACCGGCGCACCGGTACGCTGGGGCGGTCGCATCATCGAAACCATCCCTGGCCAGGGTGAAACCTGCTTCCAGATGCTCGCCCGCCCGCTCAATGCCAGCGGCCGCCCGAGCACCACGTCCAGCGATGCCAGCGATGGCCGCTTCTTGGCCTGCCGCAGCGGCTTCTATGATCCGGCGGTGTTCGAGCCGGGCCGCGACGTGACCTTCATCGGCCGCATCGATGGCTACCAGAGCACCAAGATCGGCGAATACGACTACCCACTGCCCAAGCTTTCCGCTGACGTGGTCTACCTGTGGCCGGTACAGCGCGAAGTGGAAGTAGTGCCCGCCTACCCGTACGGCCCGTGGGGCCCGGGTTGGGGTCCCGGTTGGGGCTGGGGTTACCGCGGCTGGTGGTAACAGACTGAAAACGCCGCCCAAGGGGCGGCGTTTTCTTTTGCTTGAATCTGTTTGTGGCAGCGGCGTAAGCCGCGAAGCTCCAGATCCATCCGCCACAAGCTGCGCATGGCAATCAACTACTGCTTGAGAATAGGCGTTGTTGTTGTTTTGATGCTATCGGCTTCGCGGCTTACGCCGCTCCCACAATCAACACAACAGCGTCAACTCACGCGCCAAAATGCCCCAAAGGCGCACCCGCCAACAGATGCAGGTGGATGTGGAACACCGTCTGCCCGGCATCTTCGCGGCAGTTCATCACGATGCGGTAGCCGTTCTCGGCGAAACCTTCCTGGCGTGCATAAGCAGCAGCCGCCAAAGCCAGTTTGCCAATCAGATGCGCCTGCGTCGGCTGCAAGTCATCCAGGGTCGGGATGACCTCGTTCTTTGGAATGAAAAGCACATGCACCGGCGCCTGCGGGGCGATGTCCTTGAAGCCCAGCACTTCATCGTCTTCGTAGACGATAGCGGCGGGAATTTCGCGGCGGATGATCTTGCCGAAAATGGTGTCGGTCATGTGGGAGCTCGCTGCAGTAAACGACCTACAGCTTACAACCCCGGCGCGGCTTATTCGCCGACTTCGCTGCGGCTACCAAACGCATGCGACAAAGTGCCGCGATCCACGTATTCCAGCTCGCCACCCAAGGGCAGACCCTGCGCCAGACGGCTGGGACGCACCTTGTTGCGACGTGCCAGCTGCGCCAGGTAATGCGCGGTGGCCTCACCTTCTACGGTGGAGTTGGTGGCGATGATCAGCTCGGTGACTTCGCCCTGCGCCAAACGTGTTTCCAGCTGATCAAGGCCCAGCTCACGTGGGCCGATCCCATCCAGCGGCGACAAACGTCCCTGCAGCACGTAATACACGCCGCGGTAGCTGGTGGCATGCTCGATCGCCAGCCGATCGGCCGGTGATTCGATCACGCACAGCATCTGCCGCTCGCGACTGCTGCTGGCGCAGACCGGGCACAGCTCGGTTTCGCTGAAATCGCGGCATTGCTTGCAGTGGCCGATCTTCTCGATGGCCTCGGCCAAGACTTCCGACAAACGCTGGCCGCCGTCACGGGCACGCTCAAGCACGTGGTAGGCCATGCGCTGCGCAGTCTTCTGGCCAACACCGGGCAGCACCCGAAAGGCTTCGATCAGTTGTTCCAGCAGCGGCAGGCTCATCGCAACGGTCTCATCACAGCAGGCGTATCGCTAAAACAAACGCGCGAAGCCCGGAGGCTTCGCGGCGCGGGGGCGTGCATGCGCCAGGCAAGCCGGCGCGGGCCACATCAGAACGGCAGCTTCATGCCCGGCGGCAGCTTCATGCCGGCCGTGGCCGAGCCCATGCGGCTCTGCGACTCGGCGTCGATCTTGTTGGCGGCATCGTTGAACGCGGCTGCGATCAGGTCTTCAGCCATTTCCGGATCGCTCAGCACCGACGGATCGATACGCACCTTGCGGCACTCCTTGGTGCCACTCAGGGTCACGCTGACCATGCCGCCGCCGGCGCTGCCGGTGACTTCCAACTTGGCGATTTCTTCCTGGGCCTTCTGCAGGTTTTCCTGCATTTTCTGGGCCTGCTGCATCATTTGGGCGATATTGCCGCGCATGGTTCGTTACTCTTTGAAAGGACGGATGGAATCGGCCACGACCCGTGCACCCTGCTGTATCAGCTGTTGCACCTGGGGGTCGGCCATGAACACGGCTTCGGCCGCAGATTGTTGTTCACCGCGCTGGCGATCAGCGCGCTGGTGCAAAGTCTCAGCCTGGGCGTTGCCAGTCTCAATGAGGATCTTAGGCGTGCTACCCAAGGCCTGCGACAGCGCCTGTGCCAAAGCATTCAAGGCCCGCTCAGACTGCAGGTATTCAAAGCCCGGCAACAAAGCCAGCCGCAGCACGCCATGCTGGAAGTTGACGAAGGCCGCATTGGCCGCCAGTTCGCGAGACGGCCCGCTCAGGCCGCTGTCGTCGATCAGGTCCAGCCACTGTTCGGCCGTGTTCAAGGCACGCCCGCTCTGTGCCGGTGCCGAGGCGGCCACCGGTTCGATGGCGATACCGGTTGGGCGAACCGGCTCAGCCTGCTGAACCGGCTGCGGCGCAGCGACGGGTGCCGGCTTCGGCGCTTCAATCGGGACTTCAATGGGTTCGGGCGCTTCCGGCATGGCCATTTCCGCCGCCATCGCCTCGTCACGCGCGTTCGCTTCTGCCGCCTCAACCGCCCATGGCGGCAGATCTTCGTCAGCAGTTGCTGGCTTGGCGGCTTGAACCGGGGCCGGAGCTGCTGCCGGAGCTTGCACGGGCTCGGGCTTGAACGCCGGCTCTGCTGTAGCTGGCTCGGACTGCGGCGCAGCCTGCTGCGGAGCAACCGCTGCCGGCGCGGACGCTAGCTCGGGCTTGGGTTCTGACACAGGTGCAACCGGCGCGACCACAGCCGGTGCGACCTGCGCTTCAACCGGTTTGGCGGTTTGCGCCGACGCTGCTGCAGCGACTGGTGCGGCTTGCGTGTTGCCGCCCACACCTGCGCCAGTCCCGGATGCGCTGCCTTCCGGCGTCGCAGGTACCGCGCCTGCCGGGCGGAATGCCAGCATGCGCAGCACCGTCATTTCAAAGCCAGCACGCGGGCTGGGTGCCAGATGTAGATCGCGACGGCCACCGAGGGCCATCTGATACCAGAGCTGCACCACTTCCGGGCGCAGGCGCTGGGCAAAGGCCACCGCGTCGACGCCTTCACCCGGCACCGAAGTGCCCGGCACCAACTGTTGCACCTGGATGCGGTGCAGGCCTTCGGCCAGGGCATCCAGCACCCCGCTCCAGTCCGGCGAGAACTCGGCCAGCCCGGCAACCACCTGCAGCAGACGCGCACCTTCGCCATCGGCCAAGGCATCGAGCATCGCGCTGACTTGCGTGCGATCGACCGTGCCCAGCATCGTGCGCACCACGTCGTCGCGCAGCGCGCCACCGGCATAGGCGATGGACTGATCCAGCAGCGACAAGCCATCACGCAGCGAGCCATCGGCCGCGCGCGCCAGCTGTACCAGCGCACTGTCGTCGAACTCGATCTGCTCGGCCGTCATGATCCGCGACATCTGGCCGTGGATCTGCTCCTCGTCCAGGCGCTTCAGGTTGAACTGCAGGCAGCGGCTGAGCACCGTGACCGGCAGCTTCTGCGGATCGGTGGTGGCCAGCAGGAACTTCACGTGTTCCGGCGGCTCTTCCAGCGTCTTCAGCAGCGCATTGAAGGCCGCCTTGGAGAGCATGTGCACTTCGTCGATCAGGTAGACCTTGTACTGCCCACGCGAGGGCATGTACTGGGCGTTCTCGATCACCTCGCGCACGTCATCCACGCCGGTATTGGACGCGGCATCGATTTCCAGCAGGTCGATGTAGCGGCCGGCATCGATGTCCAGGCAGGCCCGGCACTGACCGCAGGGGTCGGCGCTGGTGCCGTTCTCGCAGTTCAGCGATTTGGCGAAGATGCGGGCAATGGTGGTCTTGCCGACACCCCGGGTGCCGGTGAACAGAAAGGCGTGGTGGACGCGGCCACTGTCGAGCGCATTGCTGAGCGCGCGGACCACGTGTTCCTGGCCCACCAACTCGGCAAAACGCTTCGGACGCCACTTGCGGGCAAGGACGAGATAGGACATCAGGCAACCGTCTTCATCTGAAGCCCCATTGTGCCATGGCCAGCCCATCCCCCAGCACCCTGTTGAGGGGGTGCTTGTGAACGGCCGCCAGTCCCTATAGAATCCACGCCCCTGCCGAGGCATTAGTGCGGCAGGATCCGGAGAGGTGTCCGAGTGGTTGAAGGAGCACGCCTGGAAAGTGTGTAAGCGTCTAAACCGCGCTTCGGGGGTTCGAATCCCCCTCTCTCCGCCAGTTATCCAGTAGGTAGTGGCTTCGGCCAAGCAGTTACGGAACTACCCTACTAAAAGACCTGCTACGCCTGACGTGTTGGGCTAAGTGAGCGAGGAGGCCACCCGAAAGGGTGGCCTTTTTGTTGTTCATTGCTTGGTCCGCTGGCCTTCGGTCGCCTCTCGCTTCGCGTCCCGCTCCGCCTTGATCTAGGCGGTCACGACACCCATGGTCCCCACGTTGGGACCACCCAATGTCGGTAGCTCCGCCATCGTCATGTCCGGGCTTTCCAGCTTCACGAACGTTCCCGTCGGCAGCTCCCATTCCGCGAGAAGCCCCTCAAATTTCGCGCCCGCTCCATTCTGAAGGGATAGGGGCTCAAAACGTGTCGGCTCCCCGTACTTCTCCTTCAACTGGGCTAGGTCCTGAGCTTGGGTGCTGATGCCCCCCGTTCGCGTACCTACCGACAACAATCGCCCACCCCTAAGCACACCCCAAATCTTGAAGCCCGAGACAATCGCGGGCCTGTTCCTATGGGCAAAGTAGATTTCGACCCGCTCATCACTCAAGGGGCCTTCCGCATCGACCAACTTGCCCCGGCTGTTCCGTACTTGGTCACGCTTGTAACAAGAACCCGCCTCAGGGAAGTAGGTCCGGGAACTCCGGTCGAACTGACATTCCGGGATCGAAATAGGCTCGTTCAACTCCAAGCCGAAAACGGTTTCTGGAGCCTGCTGCGCCGCGGCAGACCCCGCCATAAAAAGACCAAAAATACAAAGGCGCGCATGCTATCCCCTCCTCCTGCCCGGTAGCGATCCTAGCACCGGGTTTCCGAACGCGGTACAAGGCGACAAAGGCTGTTAACTCGTCTCGTCTCCTGAGACACAGGCGAGGCATCTTGTTGTCTTAACTCCACGCCCATAGATTTGTGGGAATTAGGACTCGCGGGGGCGAGCATGATCGATCGATTTCAAGGGGACGAGGGACGGCGGCGATTGGTCGCGACCCTCACGGAACATCGGCTAGTAGCGAACAGACCGGAACTGGCGGAACGGCTCGTTGCGGTGGGCGAGTTGATGGAGGTTCCCGCAGGGACTGCCTTCATCAATCAGGGCGACCAGACTTCGGACGTTTTCTTCATTATCGCCGGCAAGGTCGAAGTTCGGGTCAATGGCAAGGTGGTGGCGAACCGCTTCTCCGGCGACCACGTCGGCGAAATGGCTGCAATCGAGCCGACCCAATCTCGATCCGCGACCGTCGTCCCCATTGAGACTCCAGCGGTTTTTCTTAGGGTCAGCGAGGCCAAATTTGCGGAGTCCGCGGAACAGTTCCCGGACGTATGGAGGCGAATTGCTGCGACGCTCGCTCGGCGGCTCGCGCAGCGAAATCACCTGATAACTGCCCAGCGCGAAAGAGTGAAGGTCTTCATCGTTTCGTCTGCCGAAGCGCTGCCCATTGTGCGCCTCATCAGGCAGCAGTTTGAGCATGACCCCTTCCTTGCCGTGGGATGGGATCAGGGCGTTTTCCGCGCCTCAAATTACACACTCGAAGACCTAGAAGCCCGGCTGGATGACTCCGACTTTGCGGTTGCAGTTGCTCACAAAGACGACATAGTAATTACGCGCGGCGACGAGTGGCCGGCTGTGCGTGACAACGTTATCTTTGAACTTGGTTTGTTCATGGGCAGGCTTGGTCGTCGTCGTGCTTTCCTGATGGAACCCCGCGAAGCAAATTTGAAGATGCCCAGCGACATGGCCGGACTGACTACCGTCCCGTATCGCTATGTTCCTGGGAATGACGCGGCGGCGTATATCGCCACGGCATGCGACCGCCTACGCGAACTGATTCTTGCCGAAGGCCCAAAGGACTAGGGGGGGGTAACATGGGACTCAAAGACGATCTGACAAATTTCTGCCACGACATCTTCAACAGTAACTGGGAAGTGACCGAAGGGAGAGTGGTTCCCGACGAAAGCAAGCTGACGTTGAAGAACACGGCAATTACGATTGAAGGGGCAGTACTTTATTCCGACCTTTCCGGGTCTACAGCGATGGTAGATGGCTGGAAAAACTGGTTCGCAGCAGACATATACAAATCATATTTGTACTGCTGTGCGCGCATCGTCGCTTCAATGGGCGGCGTTGTTACTGCCTATGACGGAGACAGGATTATGGCTGTCTTCATTGGGGAAGGAAAAGAAACGAACGCAGTTAAGGCGGCAATGAGAATAAAGTGGGCGGTCGAGCACATCATCATGCCGAAAAAGAGAGAAAGGTTTCCTAATGACAAATTTGACTTGAAGTTCGCCACAGGAATAGATGTCTGCGAGTTGTTTGTAGCGAAAACAGGAGCGCGCGGGGCCAATGATCTAGTTTGGGTTGGAAAGGCCGCAAATTACGCAGCGAAATTGACGGACCTTCCCGGGAACTTCACTTACGTTACAAATCGCATCTATAGCAAATTGGCCGCGGAGGCTAAGACTACTGATGGCAAGGATATGTGGGTGGCAGTGAAGTGGAATACATTCAATAACGAAACCATTTATCGCTCAAGTTGGCATTGGTCTTTTACCTAGGGAAAGATCCACCGCGGCCCCTCGCCCAGCAGGGACCGCGGTGCGGGCCGCCAGCCCCGGGAGGTCTGGATGCGCCCAGCCACGAGGCCGTCCAGCGAATCGGGCCGCAGGCCGTGTTCCTCGCGCATTTCGGCCTTGGTCCGGGAGACGATCCGCCCCGACGCGACGTGCTGCCAGCGGTAGGTGCGTTCGTCGCGGTTGAAGCCCCGCGCGCGCTCCCGATAGGCCGGGTCCGCCCATCGGGCCTTCATCTGCCCGGATATGCGCGCGCGGCAATCGGGATCAGCCCATAGCCGCGCCATCGCTTCCCGCGTCGCCGTCGCCTACGGCGTCATTCCCGGCCGTACCGGGGTCGCTGGTTGGTCAGGGCGTCCCGGCGGCACTAGGCGGGCGCGACCCGTCACCGCCGGAACACCCCGATTCGGTCAGCAGCCGCGGCGAGTCGTCGCCGCGCGCCTCTTGAGCTTCACGGCCGTCGCGTTGCCCGCGGCCTGCTTGGTTTCGTGGATGGCCTTCGCCTTGCGGACGTTCGGGACGGAGCCGGGCATCGTGGAGTTCTTCATGCCGCGTTCTCCTGGTCGTCGTCTTCGCCAGAGGCGACGGCAAGCGCGCGCTCGGCCAGCGTGTTGGAGAGGTTCACGAGGGCGTCGCCCTCGCCGCGGACGAACTCGTTGTTGGCCGCGAGAGCCTTCCGCTCGGCGAGGATGACGCCTTGCAGCTTCCCGTTCACGTCGCGGAACTGTTCGCCCCACATGCGTTCGGCGAAGGCGACGACTGAGAACGGGCGACGGCTCAACGGCATCCGGTCGATGGGCGTGCGCTTTGAGCGCGTCCTGACCGACAACGGTGCCTGCTACCGGTCCGGCACCTTCCGTCGCCTGATCCGCAGGCTCGGCATGCGTCACCTGCGCACACGCCCTTACACGCCCTTACACGCCACGTACCAACGGCAAGGCCGAGCGGTTGGTGCAGACCAGCCTGCGCGAATGGGCTTACGCCCGGTCCTACGTGAGCTCGCAGCAACGCGCCGGGGCCCTGCAGAGCTGGCTGCATCACTACAACTGGCACCGACTCCACGCCAGCCTCGACTACAAGCCGCCTATGTCCCGAATTTCACTGAACAACGTGGTGGGTTTACACCGCTAGTGGGCCCGGGGCCTGACCAGCAGCGGGTGAGCAGGCTCTTCAACGACGCAGCGGGCCTACTGGTCTGGTCAGGTGCCGCATCCCACTGCGAGGTGATGGCCGCCATGGCCAACCAGCATGAGTCCGGTTTCACCCGGGTCATGCTGCTCCAGCAACTCAACGCCTGGCAGGGGCGGTCGCCCACGGTCTAATCTACGGCCTTAGGTCTGACGTGGCCCAGCTAACCTGCCTACATCCCTGCTATTTTGTGCCCGCATTTGGAACAGACACGTTTGGCCCCATCCCTCTTATAGGCATGCGAACAAGCATGACACTGAAGGTGTGGTGTCGAATTGATCACACCTGAGCTAGGCGCGCAGGCTTGCTCTTGATTCCCTGCGGTTTGATTCGATGCGTCTCTGTCAATTTCGTCAACAGGCAAGCTCACTGCTTTTTTGCTGGCATCGCTGACTACCTTATTCAGACGTGCTCTTTCCCGCTCAGCCAACTCACCTGCGAGCCCAACGCCGATGGCCCTCGCGCTCTTTTGGCTAATTGTCACTTTGATGGGCTGGGAACCGGACGGATTCTTGGCAGTTTCTTTGTCTGCAACCTCAATCGCCGCTTCCAACTCGTCCCATACCCGTTTGACCTCATCGTCAGTCAACAATCCCAAGATGCCCTGAAGGGCCCCAGCAAGTGCTTCTGCGTCGCTGCGCTCAACAACAACCTTCCTCGGCGGATCATTGGTGTCTCCACGATGCCCATCCTTATCGGTGGCACCTCTCAACCCCTTCTCAATAGCCTGCAGTAGTCGCTTGATCTCCTCATCGGACATCGCATCCAATGCCTCCCGCACCTTAGCTCCCCCGATTCCAGCCATGTTGTGATCCATTGTGCTGATACTAGCTGACACACTACAGGGCTCGACCCAGCAGTCACAACTCTTTGCGCCCTAACCACGCGGCGTCGCTCGTTCGTTGAAAAACCCGATGGGCATCTCGATCCAAGCAGCCACCTGCCGCCCCTCCTTCATGGCCGGATTGAATCGCCATTGTTTGATGACGTCGATGGCCGCCTGCACCAGACGATCGGTGGCAGTGCTGCTCACCAGCACGAACGTCAACGGCGATCCGTCCGCCTCCATGTAATGACCCACTGAAAACCTGCTCAGGTGTTAGTTTTCCCAGAGGAGACACCGATGAGCGAAATGATGCAAGGCGATGCTTCAGAGACGGATATTTGATCTATCGAGTCATCCGATTAGCACCACTAGATGTGTAAACCCACCACGTTGTTCAGTGAAATTCGGGACATAGGCGGCTTGTAGTCGAGGCTGGCGTGGAATCGGTGCCAGTTGTAGTGATGCAGCCAGCTTTGCACGGCCCCGGCGCGTTGCTGTGAGCTCAGGTAGGACCGGGCGTAAGCCCATTCGCGCGGGCTGGTCTGCACCAAGCGCTCGGCTTTCCGTTTGTGCGCGGTGTGTAAGGACGTGTGCGCAGGTGACGCATGCCGAGCCTGCGGATCAGGCGGCGGAAGGTACCGGACCGGTAGCAGGCACCGTTGTCGGTCAGCACGCGCTCAAAGTACACGCCCAAGCTGCGGTAGTAACGCACGGCCTGGAGCAGTGCCCAACCGCGACGTTCACCGCCAGGGCCAGCACCAAGGAACATCCAACCACAGTTGTAGTTGCAAAGGCCCGCCACTGACTGACGGGACGAGCACATGCCAGCGCCCTCTTCGGCATGCTAGTTTTGCCATATTAGACCGATCCAATAGGTGCGGGATGAAGCAGCTTGGCGCGACCCTGTTAGTGCTTGCAGCAACCGTGGCAACCTCCTCGTTGGCAGCGCCTTCAGCGCTGGCGGCCTCGCCCGCCGCCGACGCGGCCGCCTACGCCGCCGTGAACCCCTTCATCGGCACCGGCGGCGAAGGCCATACCTATCCGGGGGCGACGGTCCCTTACGGCATGGTCCAGCTCTCGCCGGATACCCGCATCCAGTCGCGCAAGAACGGCTATGGCTGGGCAGCTGGCTATCGCTATGACGACAACACCATCGTTGGCTTCTCGCATACACATTTCTCCGGCACCGGTCACTCGGATCTGGGTGATCTGCTGCTGATGCCAACCACCGGCGAGTTGAAGCTGGAACGCGGCAACCCCGATCAGCCCTTGAGCGGTTATACCTCGCGCTTCAACCATGCCAGCGAGACCGCGCAGCCTGGCTACTACGCGGTGACGCTGGATGATTACAAGGTGCGCGCCGAGCTCACCGCCAGCGCGCGCGTCGGCATGCACCGCTACAGCTTCCCCGCCGGCAAGCCGGCACATGTCGTGCTCGACCTGCGTACCAGCATGTATGACTACCCGGGCAAGATCCTGTGGTCGCGCTTGCGGGTGCGGGCCGATGGCACGGTTACCGGCTTCCGCGAGACCCGCGGCTGGGCGCCGGGCCGGCAGCTGTATTTCGCTATGCGTTTCTCGCAGCCACTCAGCGGCCATCAGCTGCACGACACCGAGCAGGATGTCGTCTACAAGGGCTTCCCGCCGCCGGGCGAGAAGGATCCGACGCAGCGCGCGCAGATCGAAGGTCGGCAGTTGGTTGCGGCCTTTGATGTGGTGCCGGACGCCGGCAAGCCGTTATTGGTGAAGGTGGCGATCTCGCCGGTCAGCGAGGAAGGCGCGATTGCCAACCTGGATGCGGAAGCGCCGGACTGGGATTTCGATGGCATGCGCGCGGCGGCGAAACAGCAGTGGAGCGAGGCGCTGGGTGCGGTTGAAGCACAGGGCAGCGCGGATGAACGCACCCGCTTCTATACCGCGCTGTATCACACGCTGCTTGGGCCAACCTTGTTCATGGACAGCGATGGCCGTTATCGCGGGCCGGACAACGCGGTGCATCAGGCCAAGGGCTGGACGAACTATTCGACGTTCTCGCTGTGGGACACCTATCGCGCCCTGCACCCCTTGACCACGCTGGTCCAGCCGCCACAGCGCACCAATGATTTCGTCAATTCGCTGCTGGCGTCACGCCGCGAAAGCCCTTACGGCGTGCTGCCGGTGTGGTCGTTCCATGGTCTGGAGACCTGGTGCATGATCGGCTACCACGCGGTGCCGGTGATCGCCGATGCCTATATGAAGGGCATCCGTGGCTACGACACCGACGAGGCCCTGCAGGCGATGGTCGCCAGCGCAAACTACGGCCCGTACGATGGCATCGCGCAGTACCGCGAGCTCGGCTATGTGCCGATCGATGAGGAAGGCGAAGCGGCCAGCAAGACGCTGGAATATGCCTATGACGACTGGACCATCGCACAGGTGGCCAAGAACATGGGCAAGACCGAGGTCGCGAGCGAGTTCAACAAACGTGCGGCGAACTGGAAGCATGCGTTCGACCCGGGCACCGGCTTCATGCGGGCGCGCAAGCGCGATGGCAGTTTCCGCGAGCCGTTTGATCCCAGCGCCAGCGGTTACGGCACGGATTTCACTGAAGGCAATGCCTGGCAGTATTCCTGGTACGTGCCGCAGGACGTTGCCGGATTGGCGGCGGCGCATGGTGGCAGCGACCAACTGCTGCAGCGCTTGGATGATGTGTTTGAAGCCAAGGTTGATCCGTCGATCTTCGCGCACATGGAAGACATCACCGGACTGATTGGCTGGTACGCGCATGGCAACGAACCCAGCCACCATGTTGCCTATCTGTATGCACATGCCGGGCAGCCGTGGCGCACGCAGGCGCGTTTGAAGCAGATCATGGATACGCAGTACGCGGCGCGGCCGGATGGTCTGGCTGGAAATGATGATCTGGGGCAGATGTCGGCTTGGTATGTATTTACTGCGCTGGGTTTCTATCCGGTTACGCCGGGTAGCAACCAGTACATCATCGGCCGGCCGTTCCTGCCGCAGGCGACTTTGAATCTGTCGAATGGGAAGCGTTTCAACATCGTTGCTACCGGGCTGGATGCTGCGCATACGTATGTTGGTTCGGTGAGCCTCAATGGCAAGCCGTTGGATCGGGCGTATGTGACGCACCAGGAGATTGTTGCTGGTGGCGAGCTGCGTTTTACGATGCAGGCTGAGCCGAACAAGTCCTGGGCTGCGGATGCGGCGACGTTGCCTTATTCGATGTCGCGTTGATTGGGATGGGGCTGTTGCTGGGCGATGACCTGTTGGAAGGAGCACGCTTCGCGCTCCCCTCTCCCCAACCCCTCTCCCGCAAGGGGAGAGGGGCTAAAGCTGAAGCCCAAGCCCAAGCCCAAGCCAAAGCCAAAGCCAAAACCAAAACCAAAACCAAAACCAAAACAGGATTCCCCTGCCCGCTCCCCCTTCCACAAAGAGAAAGGGCAGAAGCTGCTAGATTGCAGCGCATGCCAATCCGCCCCTACCAACGTGCTGATGCCGATGCCTGCCTGTCGCTGTTCGACAGCAATGTGCCCGAGTACTTCACGCCAGCCGAACGCGCAGACTTCGCGCAGTTTCTGCAGCGCGATACGCAGGGTTGCGACTATCAGCTGATCGAGCACGATGACCGGGTTGTCGCCTGCGGCGGCTTGGCGATACGCGACGATGGCGTCGCCGTTTTCTGCTGGGGCATGGTGGAACGCAGCCTGCATCGGCAGGGCTTCGGCAGGCAATTGAGCATTGCGCGTTTACAACAGGCCAGACAGAGCCCGAACGCGAAGCGCGTGGAGCTCAGCACCAGTCAGCACACGCAGGACTTCTACGCGCAGCTCGGTTTCAGCGTGACCCGGGTCGTGGCGGATGGCCACGGCCCGGGGCTGGATGCGGTCGAGATGGTATTGGTGCTGCGCGCGGAGTGAAGCAGCTATCAGCTGCTGGACAGCTTCATCAGCACCAGGCCGCTGACGATCAGCACCGCCGCGCCAATACGCATCGCGCTGATCTGCTCGCCGAGGAAGATGATGCCGATGATGAACGCGCCCACCGCGCCGATGCCGGTCCAGATCGTATAGGCGGTGCCCAGCGGCAAGGTGCGCATGGCCAAGGCCAGCAGCCAGAAGCTGGCGATCATGCCGATGATGGTGACGATGCTGGGAACCAGCTTGGTGAAACCGTGGGATTGCTTCATTGCCAGCGCCCAGACGATTTCCAGCACACCAGCGATCACGAGATAGATCCAAGCCATACAGCCTCCTAGAGAAGCCAGGCCGTCCTGGGTGAAGTCCCGTGATGGGCGGAGGTCGTCCTCCGTTGGGTGGGCATTCTATCCAAGCCGGGCGTTTGGGGCCGCTAAACGGCGGCTGCGGGTTACACGGGGTTCAAGCCGGAACGCTGGTCGGCTGGTGCATGCATACGTTACAATCGCCGCACACGATCAGGACCTGCTCCAGTTTGTGTCCGGTCCATGAAGCATCGGCGGCTGATCATCGCATCGCCCCAGCCTCTCGTATCGTGAATGGCCGCGCCTAGCGCGGCCAAACCGTCTCTATGGTGGCCCCGTCGGCCCCTCGCGACGCTAGGTCGAAAATCCCGCCAGGGCCGGAAGGCAGCAACGGTATCGATCGACGCGGGCGCCGAGGTAAGCCGGCGGGGTCGCCACCTTTTTGGGCCTTGGAAAATGATTCCGCTGTTGAAGCGGTGATCGCGCTTGCGCGCTCTGCAGCCTGGGCAAGCCCAGCGCACCCTGGGCTTTGGTGGATTCTGCGTGCTTTCGGCTTCGGGGTGATGCCTGCTGGCTTATCCAGCCCGGCTCCGGCTTGCCCTCACCCCAACCCCTCTCCCGCTGGCGGGAGAGGGGCTCGGATATCGTTTCTATTGAGTTGCTGACAGGTCATGCAGCTCCGCGACTTTTACAGCCGCAACAGCGATGACTCGCGACTCAGCCCTCAAACGGCTCCGCACGCGGTGCCGTGGGCTCGGCCAACACAACACACTCACCCGGCATCGCCACGCGGTGGCCACGGGCGCGCAGTGCTTCGCCGTCGGCGGCACTGGCGTAGTGGTAAAGCATCATCCGCGCCTGGGTGGCGGCATCGTACTCGCGCTCAAGATCATCCACGCCGGTATGCGAAGGATTGCCGTGCAGACCGCAGTCGTGGGCGATCAATTCATTGTCACCAGCAAAACGCACCAGCATTTCCGGAATCGGGCGGGTGTCACCGCTCCATACCAACGCACCCTGCAGGCGCAGGCCATAGGCGGTTTCCGGCCAGTGATGGCGCACCGGGAACACTTCCAAGCGCACACCTTCATGCCAGAAGGCATCGCCAACCACGATCAGCTGGAAGGCATCCCAGAAGTTGGCGCCGCCTTCGGCCAGCACGTTCGGGTAGTCGCCTACCCGTTTGTGCAGCAGCGGCACCAGCGGCGCCGGCACATACAACCGCACCTTGCCGCGCCGTTGCGGCTTGAAGAAGGCATCGACGAACAGGCGCTCGAAGCCGGCCACATGGTCCAGATGGATATGGGTGACGAACAAGGCATCCGGCATGGCGCCATAGTGATCGCGGTAGGCGGTCAGCCCTTCGCCGCCGCAATCGATGGTCAGCCATGGCTGGCTGCCGTGCTCGATCACCGACATCGGCGAACCCAGCTCCACCGCCGACGCATTGCCGACGCCAAGGAAACGCAACGCCCAACTCATTTCACACGCCCCGGTTCCAGGCCAGATCATAGGCGCGGCGCAGCCGCGCATAGTCCTGCTCCACATCCTCGCGGCTGCGCGCGCCGCGCAGCTTCAGCAGGGAGCGCAGCAGGCGCTTGAGGTTGCGCTCGCGCCAGCGGGTAGCCGGAATGCGCAGCACACCTCGGTCAAAATCAATCAGCCAGCCACGGCCGGCATCGTCAAACAGGATGTTGTGGGCATTAAGATCGGCGTGATCCAGGCCCGCGCGATGGAAGCGCGCAATCATCCGCCCAGCCTCTTCCCACGGCGCACCGCGGCCGGTGACCTGCGCGTGATCGGCCAGCGAACGCACATCTTCCAGCCGCTCCATCAGCAGCGCCGCCTTGTAGCGCAGGCCTTCGCGCATATAGAACGCGGCATAGGGCCGCGGCACCGGCAGCTTGCGCACGATCAGCTCGCGCATCAGGCGGAACTCGGCAAAGCTGCGGGTGCGGTTGGCACCACGCCACAGATAGCTGCTATGGCTGATTTTGGCGGCGACACCGCCGCGCAGGTACTGGCGCAGCACGCTGCGGCCGAACGGCGCGTCGATGAACCATGCTCCGCCACGTCCGCCATCGCCCACCGGATGGGCCTTGCTACCCCATTGCGCAGGCGCGAACAAACCGGGATCGGCTTGCCGCAGGCGTTCGCGGTCGAACAGAATGGCGCCATAGCCGCGACCATCGCGGCACGGCGTCAGCGCTTCAGTGGCGTCAAATGCGACCATCTTTACGAGTCTAACAACACATGCCTGCATCGTCCTCCCCGTTGTGTCTTTTGCGCCTCTCGGCATTGGGCGATGTCACCCATGTGGTTCCGCTGGTACGCACCCTGCAGCAGGGTTTTCCGGGCACACCGCTGCATTGGGTGATCGACAAGGCCGGCCACAAGCTGCTGGATGGCTTGCCAGGGGTCAGCTTCCACGTCTACGACAAGAACAGCGGCTTGGCCGGCATGCGTGCGCTGCGTCGCGAATTTCCGGCGGGCCGTTTCGATGCACTGCTGCAGATGCAGGTCGCCGCGCGCGCCAACCTGCTGTCGGCCTTCATCCCGGCCAAGCGCCGCATCGGCTACGACAAGTCACGCTCCAAGGACCTGCACGGGCTTTTCATCAATGAGCGCATCCCTGACCGCCCAGGCATCCACGTGCTCGACGCCATCGGCAGCTTCTGCGAGCCGCTGGGGCTGAAGCAGACCGAGGTCAGCTGGGATCTGGCCACACCGCCGGAAGCGCATGAGTGGGCGCGTGCACAGTGGGACGAGGATGGCCGCCCGGTGTTGATGATCTCGCCCTGCTCCAGCCACCAACGCCGCAACTGGTACGCCGAGCGCCACGCCGCACTGGCCGACCACGCCGCAAGCCAGGGCTGGCGAGTGGTGCTGTGTGGCGGCCGCAGCGAGTTGGAGCGCAGCACCAGCGACGCCATCCTCGCCGCGATGAAGCACCCGGCGCTGGACCTGGTCGGCAAGGACACGCTCAAGCAGCTGCCCGCGCTGCTGGCTCGCGCCTCACTGCTGGTCACCCCGGATTCGGGTCCGATGCATATCGCCAATGCGGTCGGCACCAAGGTGCTGGGCCTGCATGCGGCCAGCAACCCGGCGCGCAGCGGCCCCTATTCCGACCGCCGCTATTGCGTGGACCGTTATGACGATGCCGCCCGCCGCTATCTCAACAAGCCGGCCAGCGAGCTGAAATGGGGCACCAAGATCGAGTTCGACGATGTGATGTCGCTGATCACCGTGGATGATGCGATTGCCGCGTTCGAGCGTTATCGCGCAGATCATCTGGGCTAAAGCCCAGCTTTGTAGGAGCGGCGTAAGCCGCGAAGCTGGCCATCCTGCGGCGCCAGGTATTCCTGCCATCTGCTGATCTACGAGCTTCGCGGCTTACACCGCTCCCACAAGGCGGATTTAGTTTTTCTTGTGGGAGCTGCGTCAGCTGCGAAGCTGGCGATGCTGACGCACCCGGCATTACTGCCATCTGATGATGTACGAGCTTCGCGGCTCACGCCGCTCCTACAAAACAGATTCAGCCCGCTCGGTA
The DNA here is from genome assembly GCF_056759995.1 of Stenotrophomonas sp. STEN030. Taxonomy (NCBI): domain Bacteria; kingdom Pseudomonadati; phylum Pseudomonadota; class Gammaproteobacteria; order Lysobacterales; family Lysobacteraceae; genus Stenotrophomonas; species Stenotrophomonas sp. STEN030. The sequence continues at coordinate 25,274 of NZ_JBRREB010000057.1, forward strand.
GTCCTGATAGGACTTCTCTTCCACGTAGCTGGAACCCAGCGCCAGGTTGATGGCCTTCTTGATGCGCGCGCGCTCGTCGTTCTGGACGTAGACGCTGCGGGCCAGCTGCACGAACTCCTCATCGAAGGCCTGCGCCTTCTCTTTCAGGCGGATGTCGTCCTCGATATCCCAGAGCCGCTCATTGACCGCCTTCAACTCGGTTCGCAGCGCCGCGATGTCCTGCGCGGCAGCCGGATGCGTGGCCCAGGTGCTGTCCAGCGCGTTCAACTCATTGCGCACATTGGCCAGCTTTGCCGCATCGCTCATGCGCTCAGACTTGATCTGCAGGATGGAGATCTTGTCGAGCAGCTCGCCAAAAGACACCGGCACCAGAATTTCGGACATGAAGGACACCTTCGTAACGTGGCCGCTAGTTTAACCGCTCGCCATCAAACCGCCGGAGCAGGATGAACCGCAGGTCGCACTACAGCGGGAGCGGCTTGCACCAATTTACCACTCAAATGATAATGATTCTCATTATTGAACATGAGAAAGGTCCATGCGCGTCGATTCCTCCCACTTCCCGCTGGTCTGGCTGGACCATGATCCGATCACTGCAGACAGCACAGACAAGGTGCTTGCAGACATGTCCGAGCTGTTGGCCCGCGAACAAGCCTTCGTCTACCTCGCTTCCGGCGGGTTCGACCAGCCCGAACCGGATATCGACGAACGGCGCAAAGTCGCCAGCTGGATGAAGGCCAACAAGCCCGCCATCGTGCGCTTGATCAAAGCACACCTGCACATCGCCGACAGCGACGAAGCCCTGCACAAGGCAACCGAGTTCAGCCGCTTCTTCGAAAATTTCTGGGGCTACCCGATGCTGGTCGTCGCCACCACCGCTGAAGCAGAAGCCAAGGCTGCGGAACTTCTGCACTGAGCAAGCGACAGCAGCGCACGAAGGATCTTGATAGCGCCCAAGAAAAAAGCCACCCGAAGGTGGCTTTTTTCAGTATCTGGCGGAGAGGGGGGGATTCGAACCCCCGAGGCGCTATAAACGCCTGCCTGATTTCGAGTCAGGTACATTCAACCGCTCTGCCACCTCTCCAGATGTCCCCGGCGAACCGGGCTGCGAATGATAAGGGGCATCGGCTGCGCGGACAAGCGGTTTTTAACAAAAAAGCACTATTGGCAATCCACGCGCTGCATTCCGCCAGCCAAACGAGTGTTTGCAGGCGCTTGCCGTACACCTCCATGAACGCGATGATGCAGTGACCTTCACAAGTGAAACACCGCCCGCTCGGGCACTCATGATCGAATTCGGACACCTCAGTCACGTCGGCCTGCGCCGCCAGCTCAATGAAGACACCTACTACGGTGACGGCGAGCTTGGCCTGTGGTTGGTGGCCGATGGTATGGGCGGCCACGCCTGCGGCGAGGTAGCCAGCGCACTGGCGCGCGAAACCATCGTGCGCGAGGTACGCAACGGCGCTTCGCTGGTACAGGCCATCCGCACCGCCGATGAGGAAATCATCCGCAGCTCACGCCGCCGCAACGACAGCCTGCCGATGGGCACTACCGTGGTCGCCGCACGCGTGCAGGGCAATCGCTTCGAAGTTGCCTGGATTGGCGACAGCCGCGCCTATCTGTGGCGCGACGGCAAGCTGGGCCAGCTCAGCCAGGACCATAGCTACGTGCAGGAGCTCATCGCGCAGGGCACGCTCACCGCCGAGCAGGCGCGCGCGCATCCGCACCGCAACGTGGTTACCCAGGCATTGGGTGTGACCGATCCGGCCCACCTCAACGTCGCCACCACCACCGGCGAACTCCGCCCCGGCATGCAACTACTGCTGTGCAGTGACGGACTTACCGAAGAAGTCGACGATACCGGCCTCAGCGAAGCACTGGGCCACGGCGACTGCAGCGCGCAGGAATGCGTGGATGCGCTGGTCGCCGCCGCACTGGATGGCGGCGGCTCGGACAACGTGACCGTCGTCCTGGTCCGCAGCCCCGTATGCACGGGCCCAGCGGTTACGTTAAAGCCCCCCCCCGCTCCAGCCCGCTCCCACCCCCCACGCGCCC
>NZ_JBRREB010000058.1:0-26574 GCF_056759995.1 Stenotrophomonas sp. STEN030
GTTCCGCGCCCCTCCGGGTTATGTGGGACCGCCGCCGGTCCCCCGCCAGCTTATTATGGTGGGCGCGCGGGGCTACCCCCGCGCCTACAATTCCGCGCATATTGATGGGTTGCTGGGGAAGGCCCCTGCCGAGCATGGCTCGGCACTACCTTCAGTCCGGTAGCTTCCAACCGAACAGGTCCATCGCCTTCTGGAACTCGCGGTCCAGCGGTGCGCGCGCTTCGATGCGACGGCCGTCCTGCGGATGCGGGAACGCCAAACGTTCGGCGTGCAGCAGCATGCGATGCACGCCCTGCATGCGGAACGTGCGGTTGTGCCGCCCATCGCCATGGCTGGTGTCGCCGATCATGTGATGGAACATGTGCTTGAGGTGCCGGCGAATCTGGCGAAAACGACCGGTCTGCGGCTGGCAACGCAGCAGCGCATAACGTGAGGTCGGGAAACCCGTGGAGGGAATCGGCAACTCGCCTTCCAGCAGCTTCTGGAAGTGGGTGATGGCCTGCTTCTTGACCGGCTTGCCGGGGCCGCCATCCAGATCGTGATCGACGGTGAAGGCATCTTCAGCCGGCCAACCGCGACACACCGCGAGGTAATCCTTCTCCACTTCGCCGCCCATCAACGTCTTGCCCAGCACGCTGGCGCTTTCGCGATCGAAGGCCAACAGCAGGCAGCCGCTGGTGGCGCGATCCAAGCGATGAATCAGAAAAATTGGTTTACCCAACTGCTCGCGCAAGCGATCAGCCAGGAAGTCATCTTCACCACGCGCCAGCTTGCTGTCGTGGACCATCAGACCCGCAGGCTTGTTGACCACCGCCAACCACTGGTCTTCGTACAACAGCGGCAAGGGTTCAAAAACAACCGCTGCTTCCACGGCTTCATCAACAACGTCAGTCATCGGCGCAACCACGCCGACGCCACCGCAATCGAGCCAACCACGCCGGTCACCCACGACCACAACGGAACCGAGGCGAACTGCGGACCGCCCGCTTCCAGGCCGTACAACAGCGCCGACACCACCATCAATCCAGCACCAGCAACGGCGGTAACCACGCGCCGCTGCATGCGCTGCAGCGTGCCTTCGAGGTTGACGATGTCCTGCGAACGCATCGCCAACTCATGCTTGCCTTCCACCTGCTGGCGCAGCCAGCTGTGCAGCAGGGCCGGCATGTCCGGGGCCTGGGTCATGATTTCCGGCAGGCGCTTGCGCAGCTCCTTCAGCGCGCGGCGCGGGCTGTAACGCTCGCGCAGGATGCGTTCCAGCACCGGCTTGGCCACTTCCCAGATATCCAGGTTCGGGTCGAGCTGGCGGCCCACGCCTTCGATGTTCAGCAGCGTCTTCTGCAGCAGGATCAGCTGCGGCTGCAGGGTCAGCTGGTAGCGCTGGGCGGTGCGGAACAGCTTCATCAGCACTTCGGCCAGCGAAATCTGCGACAGCGGCCGGGTGAAGTACGGCTCGCAGACCGCACGCACGGCAGCTTCCAGCTCATCGATGCGCACCGTGTTCGGCATCCACTGTGCCTGCAGGTGCAGCTCGGCGATACGGCGGTAATCGCGGTTGAAGATGGCCATGAAGTTCTCGGCCAGATAGAACTGATCCTCTTCCGACAGCTGGCCCATGATGCCGAAGTCCAGCGCGATGAAGCGCGGGTTGTCGCGGCGTGCCGGATCGATATCGACCCAGATGTTGCCGGCATGCGCATCGGCGTGGAAGAAGTTGTCGCGGAACACCTGCGTGTAGAACACGCGCACGCCCTTGGCGGCCAGGGCCTTGCGGTCGATGCCAGCCTTGTCCAGCGCGGCGATATCGTCCGAAGGAATGCCCCAGACGCGTTCCAGGGTCAGCGCGCGCTCGGCGGTGTGGCTCCAGATCACTTCCGGAACGTACAGATCGTCCGAGTTTTCCCAGAAGCGGCGCAGCACGCTGGCATTGGCACCTTCGCGCTGCAGGTCCAACTCTGCCGCCAAGGTGGTTTCGATCTCGGCCACTACTTCGCGCGGACGGATCTTGTCGGCACGCGGATGGGTGCGTTCAACCAGCGCAGCCAGCGATTTGAGCAGGGCGATGTCACCGGCGATCTGCTTCTCGATATCCGGGCGAAGTACCTTGACCACGACCTGGCGGCCATCGTCCAGCGTTGCCGCGTGTACCTGCGCGATCGAGGCCGAGGCCAGTGGCGTGGTGTCGAAACTGGCGAAGGCTTCGGTGATCGGCAGGCCCAGCGCCTGCTCGACAATCTGCAACGCATGCTCGCCGTCGAACGGCTTGACCCGATCCTGCAGCAGGGTCAGCTCGGCGGCGACATCCGGCGGCACCAGATCGCGGCGGGTGGACAGGATCTGGCCGAACTTGACGAAGATCGGGCCCAGCTCCTGCAGCGCCAGACGCAGGCGCGCACCGCGTGACTGCGAGGCGATATCGGCACTGGCGCGCGGCACGAACGGCTTGGCAACGCTCAGCCAACGTTCGACCGGGGTGTCATCCAGCAGATCATCCAGGCGGTAACGCAGGATCACCCGGCCGATGCGGCTGGCGCGGAACATGGCGCGGACCAGCTTCATGCGGCACCCCCGGCGCGCTGACGCAGGCGCGCGATGCGCGCGGCCATGCGTTCGACGTCATCGCGGATCACGTCCACATCATCATGGAAGGCATCCAGCTCGGCACGGGCAACGACATCACGCGACTCCTCGGTAACGTATTCGGCGGCGGTCTCGGCCAGATCCTTGGCGCTGCGCCTGGCCTGCAGCAAGGCTGCACGCAGGGTCTGCGCAATCTGCACACCGAGGATCTCGCCAAAGGCTTTGACAAAAGGCTGCTGCCAATCCGGATCAAAACGGGTGGCCAGCTGCTGCAGGCGGCGCGCCAGCTCGGCATCGCCGGACACCTTGACCCGCCCAGCAGGCGCGCTGTTGCCACGCCGTGCATTGGCCAGGAAGGGAAGCTGCGCCAGCACCCCGCCCAGCGTGCTGCGCACCGCCAGATCCGGCTCCAGCGAGGTATCGACCGGGCCAACGGTCAGGCGTTCACCGGCGACCCCGATCTGCATCGCCAGCGATGGCGATTCCAGGGTCAGGGCGATGCGTTGGCCATCGAGCGAGGCCAGCGCGGTGCGGGTATCCGGGTCCAGCGCCAGCGCGCGGTTCAAGGCCACTTCCAGCGCACGGCCGGCCAGCGGCTTGATCATTTTGAGGGGGGATGCAGGCATGCCGGGCATTCTACCGGAGGGGCGGTATTGGCGATTGGATGGCGGCGGGGAGCTGATGCCCCGCCAGCACAGGATTTGTTCATGTAGCGGCACCTTGCGCGCGAAACCGCGCTTTCGGCGGCAAGCCGCGCCAGCTGGTCGCCGCGCTCAATGAACCGCGCGTCCCGAGCCGCCCGTTCCAGCTTGAAACCAGCCGCCACTCCCTATTCCCGAATCGCGGCGTTTGAGTTCATGCTATGCAGACACCACCAAACACAGCGTCAGGAGCACACAGGCAATGGGCAAGACCCGGGTTGGCATCATCTTCGGCGGTCGTTCGGCCGAGCACGAGGTCTCGCTGCAGTCGGCGAAGAACATCTTCGATGCACTGGACAAGGAACGTTTCGACGTCAGCCTGATCGGCGTGGACAAGCAGGGCCTGTGGCACCTGTGCGATGCGGCCGGCTTCCTGCTCAATGCCGATGATCCCAAGCGCATCGCGCTGGACACCTCCGGCCCGGTGCTGTCGGTACTGCCCGGCGCAGAGCGCGGCCAGTTGCTGGCTGCCGATGGCCGCGAAGTGCCGCAGCTGGACGTGGTATTCCCGATCGTGCACGGCACCCTCGGCGAGGACGGCACCCTGCAGGGCCTGCTGCGCACCTTGAACCTGCCCTTCGCCGGCCCCGGCGTGCTGGGTGCAGCCGCGGCGATGGACAAGGACATGGCCAAGCGCCTGCTGCGCGATGCCGGCTTGGCGGTGGCGCCTTTTGCCTGCTTCAACCATGTCACTGCTGCACGCGCCGACTACGCTGCACTGGTCGCACAACTCGGCCTGCCGCTGTTCGTAAAGCCGGCCAACCAGGGTTCGTCGGTGGGCGTGAGCAAGGTGCGCAATGCCGACGAGTTCGCCATCGCGATGGCGCTGGCCCTGTCGTTCGACCACAAGGTACTGGTGGAGTCGGCGATTGTCGGCCGCGAGATCGAATGCGCGGTGCTGGGCAATGACGTGCCCGAAGCCAGCGTCTGCGGCGAAGTGGTAGTGCATGACGACTTCTACGCCTATGACACAAAGTACATCAGCGCCAGCGGCGCGGAGACGGTGATTCCGGCTGATATCGCTGCCGATGCACAGCAGCGCATCCGCGAGATCGCCGTGCGCGCTTATCAGGCGCTGGACTGCATCGGCATGGCGCGTGTGGACGTGTTCCTCACCGAAGCCGGCGACGTCGTCATCAACGAACTGAACACCCTGCCCGGCTTCACCAAGATCAGCATGTATCCCAAGCTGTGGGGCGCAAGCGGGCTGGGTTATACCGCGCTGATCACCCGTCTGATCGAGCTGGCGCTGGAGCGCCACGCTGCAGACAAGAACCTGCGCAGCTCGATCAGCACTTCGGCCTGATCGAAAGTACTGAAACGACGCGGCCCGCACCCTCGACAAGGATGCGGGCCGCTCTGTTTCTGGCGTCAGGAACGATCAGCCTTTCTTGCGGAACATAGACACCACCGCAAGGATCAGGAAGACGACGAACAGGATCCACGCGATATTGCTGGCCGCACCGGCAATGCCACTGAAGCCGAGCACGGCTGCAATGATGGCGATGACGAAGAAAACGACGGCGTAATGCAGCATGGGCTGGGTCCTCGGTTGGAATCAGGGTTCCATCCTCGGCAATCGCCGGTGGTCAGACAGTGATGGGAGCGTTAGCGCCACATGACGATGACACTGTCCATTCAGGAAGCAGCGGCCAACCGGCGCAGACCTTCTTCGATCGAGACCTTGGGCACGTAACCGAAATCACGGCGTGCCGGCTCCATCGAATACCAATGCGGCGTGCACAGCTGCTCGGCGAGAAAACGTGTCATCGGCGGCTCGCCGGACAGGCGCAGCAGTGGCCACAGTTTTTCGCAGACTGAGCCGATGCGGTACGCGGTCTTGAACGAGATCGACTTCTCCACTGCAGGCGCACCAACAGCGGCGAGCAGGCGATTGAGCAGTTCGCGCATCGGCAGCGGTTCGCCGTTGGAGATGAAGTAAGCCTTGCCAGCGCAGGCCGCCCCCACCACCAGATGATCGAAGGCATCGAAATGCGCCTGCGCGGCGTTGTCGATGAAGGTGGTATCGACCTTGTTGTTGCCATCACCGACAAAGCGCAGACGACCGGCGCGCGCGCGTTCGGCCAAGCGCGGCACCAGCTGGTTGTCGCCCGGGCCCCAGATCAGGCGCGGACGCAGGGCAATGGTTGCCAGATCGGCGCCATTGGCGGCCAGCACTTCCTGCTCGGCGATGGTCTTGGTGGCGGCATACGGCGCCTGGAAGTCCTCGCCATAGGGCACCTCATCTGCGCCAAGACCTTCGACCGGATGGGTGGCGCGATGGGTGACGCTGGGCGTGGAGGTATAGACCAAGCGGCCGATGCCATGCGCCTTGCAGGCGGCAAGCACGTTGCGAGTGCCGACCACATTGGCCTGGAAGTAGCTGTCATAGCTGCCCCATGCGCCAGCCTTGGCGGCATTGTGGAAGATGGCATCGACACCGGCGGCGGCGTGGTGCACAGCATTGGCATCGGCCAGGTCACCACGGATCTGGCCGACGCCGATCTCCTGCAACGAGGGGTAATGCCCGCGATTGAAGCTCAGCACCTGATGGCCGCGTTCGACCAGGCCACGGCACAAGGCCTGACCGAGAAAACCACCACCACCGGTAACCAGAATCTTCATTCGTTTGATCGCTCTGCTGCTGGGCTTCCGCGCCCACTGGCCGCGTCGGAAGCATTGAGATTTGTCCGTCAGTATCGCAGCAGTGGCAGTCAAGTTGGTTTGCCCCGAAGGGCTGTAGTGCCGAGCAATGCTCGGCAGGGGCGTTACCGACAAAAAGCAGAGGCACTCCTTCTGTTCCGAGCCTTCCGCTTCAATCCCTCACCCCGACCACCGCTGTATTACCCCAACTGCGCCTGCGCCCACACTGCCAGCTTCTCGCGCCCTATCTTGGCGTTGTGGCGGATATCCACCGGGAAGCCCGGATGACGCAGGAAGTACTCAATGCCGGCAAAACCCGGATGACCCAATGCCATGATCCGCAACTGCTTTTCGACTTCAGCGAAGTGCTGATCCGGCAACAACTCGTAACACAGCACCGGCACCTGCTGGCCCAACGCACCAACACCCACCAATGCCGTGCGCCGCACACCAGCTACCGTGTTGAACACCGGCTCCACCTGCTCGGTATACAGCGGCCCTGCCGCCGTCTCGACCCGATGCGTCTTGCGCCCGCAGAACCACAGCCGCCCTTCGGCATCGAACCAACCCACATCGCCCATCCGGTGCACGATGCGCTCGCTGCCATCGGCCAGCACTTCACGGATCTTGGCCGCAGCCGTGGCCTGCGGTCGGTTGAAGTAACTGTCGGTGGTGGTCGGGCCGACCACGGTGATCTCGCCCACCTCACCGACTGGCAGTTCGCGCACGCCGCTCCAATCAGCAATCGGCTCGTCGGTGATGGCGATGATGCGCACCTCATTCGGCGCGACCACACGGCCGACACAGGTGCCAGCACCGGCCTCGGTCGCCTCGCGCGTATCAACCAGTTCGCGGCCTTCAATCACTGCAACCGGCAGACATTCGGTGGCGCCGTACGGCGTCCAGAACTGGCCGTCTTCCGGCATCAGCGAACGGATCTTGGACACGATCTCCGGCGGTACCGGTGCGCCAGCCGAGGTGGCGCGGGTCACCGTTGGCAGTGGTTGGCCATGCTCGGCGAGTACCCGCATCAAGGCCGGCGAACCAAACAACTGCGTCACGCCGAAGCGGGCAATCGCGTCGTGCAGCTTGCGTGGATCAGCGCTGCCGGGCCGGGTCGGGTCCATGTCCGGGATTACCGAAGTCAGGCCCAGTGCCGGGTCGAACAGGGCGAACGGCGGGAAGGTCGGCAGGTCGATGCCGCCGGGTTGCATGCCGAAGGCATTGCGCAGCAGTTCCACCTGACCGACGAAATGGCGGTGGCGGTAGACCACGCCCTTGGGCACACCGGTGGAGCCGCTGGTGAACAGGATCGCGGCCACGTCATCGGGCGCGGTGGCAGCCAGCTGACCGCCGGCGCCGGCGCCATCGGCCTCGATCTTGGCCAGGGTGACGCCGCCCCAGCCCCAACGCCGGCCGACGGTCACCTTGAGCTTGGCTGCCTTGGCCCAGCCCAGCAGCACCCGCGCAAATTGCGCCAAGGGGATGCCAATGAAGGCCTGCGGCTGCGCTTCATCCAGGCACTGCTTCAGCGCGCGCTTATCAATGCCGGGGTCGACCAGCACCGGCACCGCGCCGATCTTGAACAGGGCGAACATCAGCAGGAAGAACTCTGGCCCCGGCCGCACCATCACCACCGCGCGAACACCACGGCCGATGCCGTTTGCTGCCAAACCAGCGGCAATGGCGTCGCTGCGGGCGTCCAAGGTGCGGTAATCCAGGGTCACGTCGTAGGCGGCCATGCCATTGGCGGCGGGCTTGCCGGGGCAACGGATGGCGATCTGGTCGGGCCGTTCACGCGCCAGCTCGGGCAGGCGCGCAGCGATATTGCAGGTTTCGTTCATCTTCCTATTGTCGCCAATGCAGAAAAATCTTGCGCGCAGGCCGTCACCGTGGAAAATTTCCCACCTTCCTTTTGTCCTATTCCTGCCGCCAAGGCCGGTATCCCATGCCCCATCCCTGCCTGACCTGCGGCGCCTGCTGCACCCAATACCGTGTTGCCTTCCACTGGATGGAATCGGACGAAGTCACCGAAGGCGGCGTACCCCACCAGCTGACCCAGCGCCTGGACCCGCACCGGCTGTGCATGCAGGGCACCTATTCGGACCCGATCCGCTGCGTGGCCTTGGACTCCGAGATCGGCGTGTACTCACGCTGCACCATCCACCCAAACCGACCCAGCGTATGCCGCGAGGTGGACGCGTCCTGGGAATACGGCAAGGCCAGCTCGCAGTGCGACCGCGCGCGCATCGCCCATGGCATGCCGGCACTGACCCTGGCCGACTGGCGTTGGCGCGATGGTGCCGACAATGATGACGACCATCCGGACGACAACGGCAACAGCCCGGCTTCGCCACCGAATACGCCGATTGCGGCTTGAGGGTTGTGGGGTAGTTGTTGGCTTTGGGCTGCCGCTCCAGCTTTTATGCCGTCATTCCCGCGCAGGCGGGAATCGCTCTGGCTTTGGCTCTTGCTCTTCGCCGTTGCTCTGTCCAAAGCCAAGGCAAAAGCCGAAGCAAGAGCCAGAGCGATTCCCGCCTGCGCGGGAATGACGGAACAAAATCAGAGGCAAAAGAGCAAGCGCCGCAGCAACATCAAAGCGCCTTGTAACGCCCCCACAACACCTCGAACTGCTGCGCAAAACTGCGCACCAGATTGCGGTCATTGCTTACCACCAGATTTTCATCGTTGTGCTCGGTCGCGGTGCGTGTCCAGTTGAAGCTGCCGTTGGCCAGCACCTTGCCGTCGAACAGCGCGAACTTGTGGTGCATGTGGTACTCGCTGTGGTCCACCCGCACCGGAATATCCGCATCGCATAGACGACGGATGTCATTCCCATCGTCGTAGACCTTGTCGTTGTCGCTGATGATGCGCACCACCACGCCGCGCTTGTGCGCGTCCAGGATGACACCACTGAGGCGATCATCGGAAATGGTGAACACACAGATATCCAGTGTCTGCTTGGCTCCGGCGCACAGCGCGCGCAGCCGTTGCATGCAGGCATCGCCCGGCGAGAAATAGGTGCTGGTCAGGGTTTCGACCGGGCCGGCGTTGACGTCCAGGGTGCGCACCACCTGTTCAACCCATTTCAGCATCGGCAGGGCCTCAGCCGGATTGGCCGCGACCTGCTCGCGGGCGATATCAAAGGCGCGATTGCGCAGGAAACGCAGGCGATCGGGCGGCAACTCCACGCCCAGCTCGCGTAGCGCGGAGCGTTCCTCGTTGCTCAAGCTGAGGTCCTGCGCGCTATCACGCAGCTGACGGTCCAGGCTGTCGAAATCCATCCTTCACTCCCTGTGCAAAGAAGCACAGAGCTTCGCACAGAAGCATGCATCGCCGGCTAGCTTGTGGGAGCGGCGTCAGCCGCGAAGCTGGGGTATTGGGAAAGGCCCCAAAAGCTTACCCCTCCCCAACCCTCCCCTCCGCCTTCGGCGCAAGGGAGGGGGCAGAAGCAGACATCGCTCGCTCACGGCTCTTGTAGGAGCGGCGTCAGCCGCGAAACTGACAATGCTCCAGTCTGCGAGAAATCAATCATCGCGCGCGCTTTGCGTGAAACGCCCGACAGGGGTCTGCACGATGGAGGGCTGGCCGTTGCTGATGTGTTCCTTGCTTCGCGGCTTACGCCGCTCCTACAACGGGTCACACCGCTCAAGCCTCACCCCAGCGGGTTGCGCTCCAGGAACGCGCGTACTGCCGGCACGATGACTTCGTGCTTGTCTTCCAACACATAGTGGTTGGCATCTTCAAACGTGGTCACTTCGGCCTGCGGCAATGCCTTGCGGAAGCCGGTCAGGAAGTGATGATCGAAGCAGATGTCACGCAGGCCCCAGGCGATGTACACCGGGCGATCCGCAAACGACGGCAATGCCTGCGCCGCACGCTCCAGCAGCGACCAGGCCTTGTCGGCCGGCGACAGCGGGATGTCCTGCATGAAGCGGATGGTGGAAATGCGGTTGTCCCAGTTGTTGTACGGCGACACATAGGCGCGACGCACATCCGCCGGCATGCGCCGGCTCACGCCCAGCCATGAGGCACCGGCGGAGAACGCGTTGAAGGTACGGATGAACCATTCGCCCAGCTTCCAGTGCCGGCCCATGGCGATCTGCCACGGCATCGGCTTTTCCGGCGGCAACGGGAACGAGGCGGTATTGGTGATCACCAGCCGCTTGACCTGATCGTGGTGCGACAAGGCCCAGCCGAAGCCGATCATGCCGCCCCAGTCGTGCACGGCCAAGGTCACCGGGCCGGTAATGCCCAGGTGCTTGAGCAACGCGTCCAGATCATCCACACGCGACTGCAGGGTGTATTCGTAGCGGCTGTCGTCGGGCTTGTCGGACAGGCCCATGCCGATATGGTCCGGCACGATGCAGCGGTATTTGTCGCTCAGGCCGTTGACCAGGTGGCGCCACAGATAGCTCCACGACGGGTTGCCGTGCAGCATCACCACCACCTCGCCATCGCTCGGGCCTTCATCGATGTAGTTCATCGACAAGCCGGGACGGACTTCGAAGCGGTGGGTCTTGCTGGGGTAACCAGGGAGTTTGTTCATCGGGTCGCACCTGCGGCTGCTAAGCCCCGCTCCCGTCGGGAGAGGGGTTGGGGAGAGGGTTGGTCGGAGTGGAGGAGCGTGGACTACCGCTCGAACTCCAGGCGCTTGCGTGCTGCGCACGCGTCCCCTCTTCCGCCCTTCGGGCACCCCCGCCTTCGCGGGGGCAGGCCCTTTGTTCCTCCCACAAAGGGAGAAGGGAAAAGCATGCAATCGGGAAGTTCGCGGCCAGGCCGGAACTTACCAGACCACCTCAGCCATCGTGCAGTTCAAGCCCGAGCCAATACCCATCAGCGCGACGCGGTCGCCCTTTTTGAGCTTGCCCAACTGACGCAGCTTGCTCAGCACGATCGGTACCGAGGCCGGGCCGATGTTGCCGTGCTCGCCAAAGATGGTCATCACCTTCTTCGGGTCGATGCCGAAGGCCTTGATGAAGGCATTGGTATGCGGCTGGCTGACCTGGTGGATCACGAACTGGTCGATCTCCTCCACTGCCCAGCCCAGCGCGACGCGCGTGGCTTCAAAGGTCTTGGTGGCCAGCTTGATGCCTTCGATCAGCAGCATGCGGGTATCGGTGACCATGCGGTCCAGGTTGCCCACGCACAGCTTGTTCCACTGGTTGGCTGCACGGGTCACGCCGCCGCGGTAACGCGGGGCGTCCGGCACCAGCTCCGAGCGCGCCATCACCATTGCTGCCGCACCGGAACCGGTGGTCAGCGCGGCGACTTCGTCACGCATCTGCTGGGCGGTGATGTCCGGGGACATCATGCGTTCCAGGGTCTTCTCATAGACCAGGTTGGAGGTTTCACCATCGACGATCAACGCATAGTCGATGTCGCCGCGCTCCAGCATCAGCGCCGCCATGTCCATGCCATTGATGAAGGCAAGGCAGGCGTTGGCGATGTCGAAGGTGACGCACTGTTCGCCGATGCCCAGGTTGCCGGACACGATCGAAGCGGTGGACGGCTCCAGGTAATCACGGCTGACGGAAGTATTGATCAACAGACCAACCATGTCGGCGGTGATGCCGGCATCTTCCAGCGCCTTGCGGCCTGCCAGCGTGGCAACGTCCGAGGCCTGTGTACCCTGGTCCCAAAGGCGGCGCGCATGGATGCCGGCGATATCGCCAAGCACGTCGGCACGAATGCCCAGGCGTTCCAGCGTGGGCTGGAGCCGCTCGTTGATTTCCTTTGAGGTCAGCGTATGCGGCGCATCAATATGCGCCAGTCCCGCGATCGAGACGTTTTTAAAAGGCATCAGAAAGCGCCAAGACTCAGGCGAAGGGGTCGCCATTCTAGCGCCTGCGCATTTTTACCGCATCTTTACAAATCAGAGGCCCGGCGTATGGAGCCGCCGGGACCGCAAGACGGCCTGGAATCTCAGCGTGGCGGGCACTGGAAGGCGGCAAAGCGCTGGCTGCCATCGGCCGGCAGACCACTGGCCTGTACGGCATTGGCGCCGGCACTGGGGGCCTCATTGCGGGCCAGGGTTTCCAGTTCTTCCTGCACGCGCAGCGGGTTGCGGTTGTAGAAGCCAACCTTGCTCTTTACCGACACCACGATCTCGCCCTTGGCTACGCAGCCCGGCGCAACCGGACCGGCGGGCAGTACACGCACGGTCTTGCCGCTGGATTCAATCGGCACCCAGGTGCAGGCGGCGGTGCTGGCGATCAGGGCGGACAGAAGCAGAACGCGCATGGACTATTCCTTGTGAAGATCAGCAGGGATTGTGCCGGGAATGGATGAACAGATGGTGATCCCAAGGATTGGGAGGCGTCGTCCTGTAGTACCGAGCCATGCTCGGCAGGGGCTTTACCAGCGGAAAGCTGCCCTCACCCCAACCCCTCTCCCGCAAGCGGGAGAGGGGCTCAAGAAGCCTTCGCTTCGCCCACCGTAGTACCGAGCCATGCTCGGCAGGGGCTTTACCAGCGGAAAGCTGCCCTCACCCCAACCCCTCTCCCGCAGGCGGGAGAGGGGCGTAGTGCCGAGCCATGCTCGGCAGAGGACTTCCCGGTAAGGCTTCAGCGCAGGATGGCTACGCCCTACCGCTTACTTCTGCTCCACCGGCTTGCCGTCGGCGTCGATCACGGTCACTTCGCCCAGCTTCAGTGCGCGCACCGGGGCTTCGGTCTGCTTCAGGTCGCCCACCACCACCCAGGTCAGCTTGGACGGGTCCAGGGTCTTGGCCGCTTCGGCGACCTGCGCCGGGGTCATTGCTTCGATCTCGGCCTTGCGCTTGAACACGTAATCGTCCGGGCGGCCGTAACGCACGATGCCGCCGATGGTGCTCATCACCGCCGATGCGGTTTCATAGGCACCCGGCAGGCTCAGCGTCTGGATGTTGCGGATGCGGTTGACCTCGGCATCGGTCGGCGGACGCTGGCCGCTTGCGAACTGGCTGATCTCGGCGTGCATTTCCTTCATCGCCTCACCGGTCTTGTCGATCTGTACCGGTGCAACCGCCATCCACGGGCGCTGGCCCAGCGCATTGGAGGCCGACGAACGCGCACCGTAGGACCAATGCTTGTCCTCACGCAGGTTCATGTTCAGGCGCGAGGTGAAGTCGCCACCGAGCACGCCATTGGCGATGTCGAAACGGGTGGTGCCCGGGTCCATCGTCGACGGCGCTACTTCACCGGCGAACAGGTTGGCCTGCACCGCGCCCGGCTGGTCGATCAGGAACACGCGTGCGGTCTGCGGACGGTCCACATTGTTCGGGGCCTCCACCTTCGGGCGTGCACCCTCGCCCTTCCAGTCACCGAAGCTGCGCTCCAGCAACGGCACGAGGTCCTTCAAGGTGGTGTCGCCGACCACGATCAGGGTGGCGCCTTCCGGACGAATCCACTGCTTGTGGAAGGCGGTCAGGTCGTCGCGGGTCAGCGACTGGATTGCCGCTTCATTGCCGCTGCCGGTGAACGGGATTGCATACGGGTGGCCGGCGCCGTACAGCAGCGGCGGCAGCACGCGCATCGCCACCGCATTGGGCTGCGCCTTTTCCTGCTGGATGCCAGCAATCCAGGTGGCCTTGATGCGGTCGATCTCGCCCTGCTCGAAGCGCGGTGCGCGCACCACGTCGGCGTACAGCGCCAGCGACGGTGCGAGGTTTTCCTTCAGTGCCGACAGGTACACGCTGGAACCATCCAGCGAAGCGCCTGCGTTGACGCTGGCACCCAGGCTTTCCACAGCATCGGCAAAGGCCAGCGAGCCGAGCTGGCCAGCGCCCTCGTCCAGCATGCCCATGGTGAAGTTGGCGGTGCCCGGCTTGCGGCCACGGTCGGCGGTGAAGCCACCCGGGAACTCATAGCTGAACTGCACCACCGGAACATCATGGCGCTCGGCCAGCACTACCTTGGTGCCGTTCTTCAACGTGGCGCGCTGCAGCTGCGGGAACTTCAGCTCCGGGAAGCTGGTGGTCTTGGGCACGCCGGCGCTGCGGTCGACCTGGCTCGGCAGGGTGGTGTACTTGCTGTCCACGGCCGGTACGTTGAACGGCGCTGGCTTGACCGACGGCAGCTCGGCCAAGGCAACACGCTCGCCCGGCTCGACCACCAGGGTGTGATCGCCCACGCCCAGCCACTTGGCACCGGCCGCCTTTACGTCTGCAGCGGAAGCAGCGTCCACATTGGCCAGCGAGGTGCGGAAGCAACCCGGGTTGCCTTCGTAGACGGCGCACTGTGCGAGTGCGTCGGCCTTGCCGCCGAAGCCACCAATACGCTCGATACCACGCACGAAGCCAGCACGTGACTGCACCTTGGCGCGCTCGAGTTCATCGGCGGTCGGGCCTTCGGCGATCAGACGCTTCAGTTCTTCGTCGATGGCCGCCTCGACCTTGGCCGGATCCACGCCCTGCTTGACCGTCGCCATGATCAGGAAGTTGGAGCCCAGCTGCGAGGCATCGGTCATCGCGCTGATGTTGTCGACCAGTTTGTCCTTGTGCAGCAGGCGCTGATCCAGACGCGAGGACTTGGCGCCGCCCAGCACGTAGGAGAACAGGTCGAGCTGATCAATATCGGTGGTGCCAACCTGGGCCACGTTCCAGGCACGGTAGATGCGCGCCTGCGGCACCTTATCGGTCATCACTTCGCGGGTGGTGGCTGCGCGCTGCGCAACGTTCACCGCTGGCTGCGCCATGGTCGGGCCGGCCGGGATGTCGCCGAAGAATTTGGCGGCCTTTTCCTTGGCGGTGGCCACGTCGATGTCACCGGCAAGCACCAGCACCGCATTGTTCGGGCCGTACCAAGTCTGGAACCAGGTCTTTACGTCGTCCAGCGAGGCGGCGTTGAGATCGTTCATCGAGCCGATCACGCCGTGGTGATACGGGTGACCCGCCGGGTACATGGCGCGGGTCAGCTTGTCCCAGACCTGGCCATAAGGCTGGTTCTCGCCCTGGCGCTTTTCGTTCTGCACCACACCGCGCTGCTCATCCAGGGCGGCCTGATCGATGGCGCCGACCAGATGACCCATGCGGTCCGACTCCATCCACAGCGCCATGTCCAACGCGGTGGTCGGCACGTTCTGGAAATAGTTGGTGCGGTCGGTATTGGTGGTGCCGTTCTGGTCGGTGGCGCCGACCTGCTTGAAGGGTTCGAAGAATTCGCCGTCGTGGTTTTCGCTGCGCTGGAACATCAAGTGTTCAAACAGATGCGCGAAGCCGGTGCGGCCGGCCGGTTCGTCCTTGGCACCAACGTGGTACCAGATGTTCACCGCCACGATCGGCGCCTTGCGGTCGGTGTGCACCACCACGCGCAGGCCGTTAGGCAGAGTGAACTCTTCATACGGAATGTCCACCGACGCAGCGGCGGCGGCCGGCTTGGCCTCCGCGACCAGCGGCATGCCAACAAATCCGCCGAGGGCGGCGCTCAGGGCCAGGGTCAACAAGGCGGTACGGGGCATAGCTGCGTTCATTCCATTTCCCTTGGGTATGAAGGTGAACGCTGATCCTAACCGGGCGCCGTCACAACGGCATACGCCATGCGTCATGGGTACGAAGCAGCTGCATCGGTGTCCGTCCGGTCGCTGCGGGCGCGGCGGGTGTCCGGACAGCGGACACTTTCCATAAACAACAACCCGTTATTTATCAATCAGATGCGATTGGCACGCATCCTGCTCCCTATTACTCGCAGCCAGATCACCTCAGACACAAAATGACTGATTGCTGAACAAATCAAAAAAAGTAAAGAAAGTTCTTGCACTACGAAATTCACTGTACTACCTTACTACCACACCACTGCCCACACACACCAAACAGGTCCCGCCATGAACGCCAAGTCTCTCGCCCTTGCCATCGCTCTCGTCGCCAGCACCGGCTTTGTTTCTTCGGTCCAGGCTTCGGATATCGTCACCTTGGAAACCGTGCAGGTTCGCCCTTCCGCTGATCAGCTGGTGCAGGCCCAGCACGAAGCCAGCAGCAACATCCCGACCTTGGCTGCCGTGCAGGTCCGCCCGACCGTCGGCCAGATCGTCGAGCTGATGGCCGAACAGACCGCCAGCCAGCTTGCCTCCGCCAGCCCGGTCGCCATCGGCACCCGTGCCGGCAACTGGATGGTTTCGCTGCCGGCCATCACCGTCCGCCCGGACGTGGAGCTGGTGCAGTCCATGGCTGCAGAAGCTGCTGCTGAAGCCATCGGCAAGGTCGTCGCGCAGGGCATGGTTTCCAACTAAGCCAGCCATGACGCAACACCCGGCGTAAACTGCGCCGATGACTTCTGCCCCTGTTTTCGATGTAGTGCTTTACCAGCCCGAGATCCCGCCGAACACCGGCAATGTGATCCGGCTCTGCGCCAACACCGGCGCGCGGCTGCACCTGATCGAGCCTTTGGGTTTCGACCTCAGTGACAAGCAGCTAAAGCGCGCCGGCCTGGACTATCACGAGTACGCACAGATGCAGGTCCATCCGGACCTGGAAACCGCCTTGGCGCGCATCGCCCCGAAGCGTTTGTTTGCATTGAGTGCCCGCTCCAGCGTCCGCTATGACAGCGTACAGTTCGCCGATGGCGATGCGTTCCTGTTCGGTCCGGAAACCCGCGGCCTGCCGCAGGATCTGCTCGACTCGCTTCCCGACGGCCACCGTCTGCGCCTGCCGATGCAGCCCAACAACCGCAGCCTCAATCTGTCCAACTCGGTCGCCGTGGTGGTGTATGAGGCGTGGCGGCAGCATGGGTTCCCTGGCGGGGCGTGATTGGCGCCGACCTGCTTTTGTACTGTTGTGGGAGCGGCGTCAGCCGCGAAGCTATGAATCTGTCCGATTGCTGGCATGCCGGTGATTCCGGTGCTGCCAGCTTCGCGGCTCACGCCGCTCCCACAGGTTTGATGCTGCATCGGCAACGCCCCTGCCGAGCATGGCTCGGCACTACCAACTCCGACCGCCAACAAGCCTCACCCAACCACCCCCAACTCCCGTAACGCCCGCAACCGCTCACCATCAACGGCAAGCACCTCTCCCAACACCTCAGCCGTATGCTGCCCCAATACCGGCGCCGCCTGCTCATAGCGCAATGGCGTCGCCGAGAACTTCAACGGATTACGCACCATCGCCACATTGCCGCCACCGGCATGCGGCAGCTCAATCCGCAGTCCACGCGCCTGCACCTGCGGATCGGCAAACACCTGATCAATCCGATTGACCGGATTGGCCGGCACCACCGCTTTCTCCAGCGCCGCCAACCATTCGGCCGCCGGCCGCGTGCTCAGCACCTGCTGCAGATGCGGCACCAACAGCTCACGGTTCGCAACCCGTGCGTTGTTGCTTGCATAGCGCGGATCACGTGCAAGCTGGGGCTCCCGGATCACTTCGCACAGGCGTGCGAACTGGCCGTCATTGCCCACCGCCAGCATGAAATAGCCATCAGCGGCCGGCATCACCTGATACGGAACGATGTTCGGGTGCGCCGTGCCCTGCCGGGTTGGGACCACGCCGCCGATCAGATAATTGGAGGCCTGATTGGCCAGCCATGCGACCTGGGTATCCAACAGCGCCAGATCGATCTGCTGACCCACGCCGCTGCGCTCGGCATGGCGCAACGCTGCCAGAATCGCGGTCGCCGCATACATGCCGGTCATCAGATCGGTCGCCGCCACACCCACTTTCTGCGGGCCGGCACCGGGCGCGCCATCCGGTTCGCCGGTGACGCTCATCAAGCCGCCGATGGCCTGGATGGCCGCATCGTAACCAGCACGCTGCGCGTAAGGACCGTCTTGCCCGTAGCCTGTGATCGAGCAATACACCAGCTTCGGGTTGATGGCCTGCAGGCTGGCGAAATCCAGTCCGTATTTCTTCAGGCCGCCGACCTTGTAGTTCTCCACCAGTACGTCGCAGTGCACGACCAGCTCGCGCAGCAGCGCCTGCCCTTCCTCGGTGGTGAAATCAATCGCCAGCGAACGCTTGCCGCGGTTTGCACACAGGTAGTACGCCGACTCGCTGCTGTCATTGCCATCGGCGTCCTGCAGATACGGCGGTCCCCAGCTGCGGGTGTCGTCGCCCACGCCCGGTCGCTCGACCTTGATCACGTCGGCGCCGAAGTCGGCCAGAACCTGCGTGGCCCAGGGACCGGCGAGGATGCGCGACAGATCGAGAACGCGAACGCCGTCCAACAGATTCATTTAGGCCACCATGTCTTGCAGGCTTCCGGCAGCGCAGACTGCCAGCCGATGGCCTGTTGGAAGGCTTCGGCCAAGGCAATCAGAGTCAACTCATCACCGATGGTGCCGATCAGCTGCATGCCGGCCGGCAAATCGCCCGCCGCTACCGGCAAGGGCACGGACAAAGCCGGGTTGCCGGCCAGATTGGCATAAGCGGTGAGATCGGCCTGGCTGGCCGGTGCCGGGTTGCCGAACGCGAACGCGCGTTGCGGCGCCGTCGGCATCACCACTACGTCGCATTGCGCCAACCATTGCTGCAACTGAACTTGACCACGGTCGGCCAGTTGCGAGGCGGCGGCCAGTTCGGCAGCACTGCGGCCTTCGGCCCAGGACATCAGTTTGACCAGCAGCGGCGAGAATTTGCTGCGGTCGCCGGCCCAGGCATCGGCGTGCTCGACCAGCAACTCGGCCTCACTCATCAACAAGCCAGCGCGGCGTGCGCGGGCAGATGGGAAGGCAGGTGCCGGCAAGGGCTTCAGCTGATGACCCAAACCAACCAGCACGCGCAGGCCATCCTCGAATGCTGCCTGCACATCGGGCGCAACCTCGGCGGCATCAAACAGATCGACCACACCGATGCGCAGCGCCGACTTGTCAGCGGGCAGGTATTGGACGAAGCGCGACTGCGCGCAATCAGGATCGAAACCGGTCATCAGCTGCAGCAACAAGCGCAGATCGCGCGCCGAACGCGTCAACGGGCCGATGTGATCCAGCCGCCTGCACAGGGCCACCGTGCCGCGCGTGCTGATCGCACCCCAACTGGGCTTGAGCCCGACCACGCCGCAATAGCTGGCCGGGATGCGCACCGAGCCCATGGTGTCGGTGCCCAGCGCGGCCGCGCACAAACCAGCCGCCACCGCAGCGCCGCTGCCGCCGCTGGAACCGCCTGGCGTATAGCCGTGCCGATGCGGGTTATGGCAGGCGCCGTAGAACGGGTTGTCGTTGTCGGCGCCCATCGCCGCTTCGTGCATGTTGAGCTTGCCGACGATCACCGCACCGGCTGCACGCAATGCGGCCACGGCCGGATTGTCGGCGCTGGCCGCCGCGCTATGACGGCGAGTTTCCATGCCGGCGGTGGTAACCATGCCGGCCACGTCGATATTGTCTTTTACCGCGATCGGCAGGCCTTCCAAGGGGCGAGCCAGACCACGTTGCCGGCGTTGTTGGGACTGCGCGGCCGCAGCCAACGCGCCTTCCGCATCGACATGGATATAGCTGCTGATCTGCGCCTGGCTGGCAGCGATGGCTGCCAGCTGCTGCTCGATCAGTTCTGTACAGCTGACTTCACCGGCGACCAGCAAGGCCGCCTGCGCCGTCAGATCCAAGCTCAACAACTGCGCATAGGCCTTGCTCACGCGGTCTTCCTCAAGCGAAACGTTTGTCGATCAGACGCACCGGCTTCTGCCGCACCTCGATGCCGGTCAACGCCGCCAGCTCGCCCGGGGCCGCCAGCACGATGCTCATTTCAACACCGAGGCGCTGGCGCAGCAACGCGGCGAACTCCGCTGCCAGCTGTGCGTCATCCAGCGCACCACGGGTTTCCACGTGCACGGCCAGATCGTCTCGCCCGCCTTCATCACGGCTGGCGACGCAGATGAACTCACCGGCAAACGATGCATGCTCTTCCAACACCGGTGCCATCGCCTGCGGGAACACATTGATGCCGCGGATCTTGACCATGTTGTCGCTGCGGCCAAGGAAGCCCTCGATACGGCGCAGGTTCATGCCCAGCGGCGACGGTGTGGTCAACACGCGGGTCACGTCATGGGTGTTGAAGCGGATGATCGGGTAGATGTCGTCCTTGTACAGACAGGTGACCACCATGTCGCCGGTTTCGCCATCGGCCACCAGTTCACCGCCGTCCACGTCGAGGATTTCGACGTACTGCGCATCTTCCATCAGATAGAGACCATCCTGGTCCGGGCCCTGCCCGGCAATCGCGCCGGTGTCGCCCACGCCATACCAGTCGTACAGCTCGACCCCGCCCCAGGCTGCCGATAGCGACTCGCGCGATTCACGGCCCAGGTGGCCGCAGATCATCCGTACCGGGATGTCCTTGCCCGGCACCAGGCCATTCTCGCGGGCCACGTCGGCCAGCTTCTTGATGTAGTCGGCGAAACCAACAATCACGTTGGTGCCCATGCTCTTCATCAACTGCACCTGCTGCGCTGAGCGCATCTCGATGCCGGTGCCGGCCGAGCAGAACAGCGCCTGCGTGTAATGGGTGATGGCTTCGCGCACGTAGTGGCCCCCATTGATCATGCCGTGGCCGTACACCGAGTGCACCACGTCGCCGGGCTGCATGCCCTGCCAGCGGTACAGGCGGGCCAGCAGCAGACTCTGCACTTCGCGCGAATGCGGCGAGAACACCAGCGGCTGCGGGCGACCGGTGGTACCGGAGGTGGTGTGGAAGACCAGCGGTTTGTTGCCGGCTTCGGTGCCATCCTGCCAGCCGTGGAAATCACCCAGCGGCGGATTGGCTTCCACCGAGGCCATGATTTCGTGCTTGCCGAATACCGGCAGCTTGCTGATGTCGTCAAGGCTCTGGATGTCGCCCGGGGTGATCCCGGCATTGCCCCACAGGCGCTGGTAGAACGGAATCTGCCAGGCACGTGCCACGCAGCGCAGGAACATCGCGTTCTGCTCGGCGCGCAGTTCCTCGCGGCTGATGTTCTTGAACTTGTCGGTGAAGGCCTGGTCCAGCGGGAACTGTTCAAGCAGCTCCTTGACATCGAAAGATTCGAAATAAGTGGCGTAGGTCATGGGGTCTCGACAATCAGCAGGTCGACCAGCTGCCTGACATCGTCGATGTCCTGCAGGTGGTCGAAGTGGGAGATCAGGGCAGCACGGTGACCGGCATCGAAGGGACGCGCGGCGTGGTCAAGGCAGTGGTGGAACTTTTCCAGTTGCTGGGCGCGCGACAGCGGCCGTTGCGGCGAACCGATCGCGGCATCGCGGTGGTTGTGCAGTACGCAGCCGTCGCGCAGGGTGACCGTCATCGATTGCGGCACCAAGGCATTGGGATCGTCGCAATCATTCGGCACCAGACTGATCTGCGCGGCGAACGTCGCCAGACGCGGATCGGCCAGCTTTTCCGGCGCATACGCCGACAAGCCGACCTTGCCATCCAGCAGCACGGTGCCGAGCAGGAACGGCAGGCAAAGCCGGGCGTAGCTGGTTTCCATCGTTGGCTGGTAGCTGCGGCCGACCAAGCGACGCACCAGCGGTGGTGCCTGCAGTTCGATGCTGGCAACGCTGTCCAGTTTCAAGCCGTGCTGCTGGCGCAGCTCCATCAGCATGTCCTGCGCGGCATGCGCGGCACCGCCGGTGGGGAACACTTTGTGGCTTACGGTGAGTATCTGCGCTTCGCGCGCAGCCAGTTTCTGCAGCGACGGGCCGGTATCGAATTCGCCCTCGATCAGCGGCAAATAACCAAAAGGACCTTCCAGCATCTCGCGCGGCGCGGGGAAGCCATTGCGCGCGAGTTCCCAACAGCTCACGGCAGCACGGGAGTTCAAGGCAACCTGCAAAGCCAGCGTTGGCGAGCCTTCCACGTGCGCCTGCATGGTGCCGGACAGATGGCTGTAGGTCAGGCCCAGCGCGCGACGCAGCAGTTCTTCGTCGGCGCCGTACAGGTGGGCGATGCCCGCTGCGGCACCCAGCGCGCCACACATCGAAGGTCGGAAGAAGCGCATCGGCGCGCGGCCGCTGATGCCTATCAGCGTCGCTACATCGACGGCAACATTGAGCGCGGTTATCAACGATTTGCCATCGACCGGCACACCGTCAACGTTTGCACGTTGCTCGGCAGCAGCAATCAAGGCCGATTGAATCACCGCCAGCGGATGCACCACCGCCGGCATATGTACGCAATCAAATTCCTGACTGTGGATCTGATAGCCATTGACCATCGCGGCGCTGGCTGCAGGCAACGTTTCGCCAGTCACCCAGACTCGTGCGGCATTGCCGCTGCCGTAGCTGGTGGTGCTGCGGCGCACCGTCTGGGTGAGGGGAACCTGCGGGCCCGAGCCCGAGATGCCCACTGCCATCGAATCCATTACAAAGACCCGGGTTGCCGCCACCGCTTGCGGCGACAGGTCTTCAAAACGCAGCGTGCTTGCATGCCGCAACAGTGCTTCGGTCAATCGCATCAGGCCACCCGCGCCAACATGGCGTTCAAGGCGTCCAGACTGCCGCCATTGGCCAGCGCCTGCACCTGCCCAAAGAGGGGTTGCGCCAGGCCTGCCGATACCCCACCCCACTTCGCCAAGGCCAGCGCCTTGGCCAGCACGTCTTCGGCCGACATCGGGCATTCCGGGTCGCCCCAGGCATCGATGCGCTCGGCCTGCACGCTGCGGCCATCGGCAAGCCATAGCTGCACGCAGGCGCCGTAATGCACGGGGAAGCGCTGGCTGCAGGCCGCATCCTCGATCAGCTCGATGCGCTGCCGCCACGGCGCCAGCTCGGCATCGCTGCAGGCTTCGGCGGTGTAATGCTCCAGTTGCGGACGGCCGTTGACCAGGATCGAGGCCAGCGCATGCTGCAGGCTGAACTTGGCCTCCAGCTCGGTCTGCGGCTGGGCGCGGTCGCAGAAGCGCAGGGCTTCGGCATAGGTTCGGACTTCGATGCGTTCAATCTGCGCGATGTCAGCGGCTTCGAGCTGCGCCATCGCATCCAGCATCGCATCGATTGCCGGATGTGCATGGCGGCAGGCCGGCCACGGCTTCAGGCTGGTGCTGTGAATCAGCCAATCATCTTCGTCGGCAACCACCAATTCCGGCACGGCATCCGGCGCGGTGGCGGCAAACAGGCCCTGCTCGCCTTCCAGTATTCTGCGCGGCCCACGCATGCCCGCCAGCGCCAACTGCGCCGCCAGCCAGCCACTGCGTGCGGCTTCTGCGTTATGCAATGACTTGGTCGGCACCGGCTCATGCCGCATCTGCCACAGCCCGCCAGTGCGGCTACCGGCATTGCCCAGCGCATCGGCCAGCGAATCAGCTGGCAGGCGCAGCACCGATGCAGCGGCTGCGGCAGCACCAAAAGCACCAGCAGTCGAAGTTGGATGCCAATAGCGGTAATGCGCCTTGCCGAGCGCACGGCCGACGCGAATGGTGGCTTCATAGCCGCGCACGATCGCGTCGAGCAGCGCCGTCGTATCCGCTCCTTCAGCCTGCGCCTCAGCCAGCGCTACCGGGATGACGACCGGGCCGGGATGCAGGATGGCACCGCGGTGTACATCGTCCATTTCCAGCACATTGCCCAGCGCGGCATTGAGCAGCAAGGCATCGGCGGCACTGCGCCGGCCCGCACCTAGGGCCACTACATTGCCACCGCCCTGCGCCTGCACCACCGCGCGCAGCTGGTTGGCAATCGGGTAGCGCAAGGCCGCCAAGGCGCAGCCCAGCCAGTCGACCAGCAGCAAGGCGGCACGCTCGCGAGCGGCGGCATCAACCGGCCTTTGCAGGCGCTGGGCGAGCTGTTCGGTAAGGCTGGCAGCAGGCGTGGTCATCGCGCGATGAGGTCTCGGTGCAGGCCCGCAACAGCGGGTTCGGGATGGTGGGAACAGCAACCGCGTGAAAGGAGCATAACCGACTTTGTCCGGACATATCATATGATCCGTATCCCGAACGCCGCAATCAGCCCCATGCCCCGAATTCTGGATGCCGACACTTTCTTCGACTACCTCGCACAGGGACCGGAAGTCTTCGCGCCCGGCTGTGCCGGCCATTCACTGCTGTTCGAACACTGGTTGCGCAGCGGTGCCGAGCGCTGCGGCGGGCTGCGCTTCACTGGCGTGCACATCCCCACCGTCAACACCTTCGACTTTGCCGGACTGCACCCGCAGGCCCGCCAGCGCACGATTTTCCTGAGCGGCGATCTGCGCGGCTCGTGGCTGGATGGTCGCGTTGACTACCTGCCGATGACCTATACCGCCACCTGGCGCTGGCTGCGCGAAAGCGTGGCCTTCGACACCGTGCTGGTGCAGGTGGCACCGCCGGACGAGGACGGCAACTGCTCGCTGGGTATTGCCTGTGACTTCACTCCGGCAGTCTGGCCGCGTGCAACCCGCATCCTGGCGCACATCAACCCGCGCATGCCACGCACGCGTGGGCCGTCGATCCCCTTGTCGCGGATCACCGCCGCCATTGAGCAGGATGGGCCGCTGCTGGCTATTCCCGATCCGCCTGCCGATGCCGCTATGGACGCCGTGGCGGCGCAGGTCGCCACTCTGGTGGAAGATGGCGCGACCCTGCAGCTTGGCCTGGGCCGACTGCAGTCGGCCGTGCTGCGCGCGGTACGCGAGCGGCGCAATCTGCGCATCCACAGCGGCATGGTCTCCGACGGGCTGCTTGGCCTGCTCGAATCCGGCGCACTCTCGGCGGCGCCGGACGCGGTGGTGGCTGGTGTGGCGCTGGGTACACAGGCGCTGTATGACATCGCCCCGCGCAGCATCAGCTTCCGCGAGGTTGGCCACACCCACGACCACAACGTACTGGGCGGTATCCCGCGCCTGACCGCCATCAACAGCGCGCTATCGGTGGATCTGCTGGGCCAGGTGAACGGTGAGTTCCTGTCTGGACGCCAACTGAGTGGCGTGGGCGGCCTGCCTGATTTCCTGCAAGGCGCTCGCCAATCGACCGCTGGTCGCGGCATCATTGCACTCCCTGCCAGTACCCCGAAGGGCGAAAGCAGGATCGTGCCGATGCTACCCACCGGTCCCGTAAGCCTTGCCCGCGTAGATGCCGACTGCATCGTCAGCGAACATGGGGTAGCTGATCTACGCCATCTCGACGTCCATGCACGGGCCCAGGCCCTGATCGCCATCGCCGCACCCGAACACCGTGAACCCCTGCAGCGCAGCTGGCAGGAACTCTCGCTCAGACTTTGAACAAGGATCTGTACATATGACTGGTACGCGACGCAGCAAGCCCCGCTATGCCGAACTGGGCGATCTACTGCAGGCGGCAATCGAAAAGGGCGAGTACGCCGTTGGTACCTTGCTACCCACCGAACTGGAGCTGTGCGAACGCTTCAGCGTCAGCCGCCACACCGCACGCGCGGCCTTGGCGCAGTTGATCAGCGCCGGCCTGGTGCAGCGCCGGCCCGGCGCTGGCACGCGGGTGATCGCGCAGAACTCGGCAATGCGTTATGAGCACGAGATCGACACCGTCGACCTGCTGATGCAGTACGGCAACAGCACCCGCCTGCAGGTGCTGGAAGCCGAGCGCAAGCTGGCCGATCCGTTGATGGCACAGCGCCTGGACATCCACGAAGGCAAGGAATACCTGCGCCTGCACTGTCTGCGCCTGGAAGAACAGACCCGCGAGCCGATCGCCGTCACCGAGATGCTGATCCCGGTGCGCACCGGCGTACCCACCGAGAAATTGCTGGATGTGACCGGTGCTGCGCGTGCACTGGCCAAGTTCCTCGACCCGACCAAGCTGTCGCGGGTGGAACAGGTATTCGACGCGGCTTCCTTCGATGCAGCCGACGCCAAACTGCTGGACATCAAGAAAAGCGAGCCGGCGATGCGCGTGCAGCGCCGCTATCGCGATGCCAATGATCGTCTGATCCTGATCGCGGTCAGCCTGCACCCGCCGGGCCGGTTTGCATACTCGATGGTGCTCTCGCGCAATCACCGCTGATTGATGCCAAGCCTGCATTTGCGTCAGCCAGAACCCGATGCCAGAGCTCTGCCATCGGGTTTTTTGTGCGCCATCGGCGCCAATGAAGTCGCCCCGGGAAGCCGGTATCCGGTGATCTTTCAGATAGATCGCCAACAGCTGCGGGCGCGCTGCGCTCAGCCGGGCTACATACCCGCCGGGCCGGCCAGTCTCCCCCTTCGGCGGCGTTCCGGGCCTCGATGACTGCGCTGACAACGCCGGCAACCCACGGCTGCGGCTTGACACCCCGCAGCCAAAAACTGACGCTTACGCCATGAGTATCGACCTAACCCCCCTTGATCTACGAGAGCTCAACACTCTCATCCGCGCCGCACAGGACAGGCACAAAGCGCTCACCCAACGTCAACCTGCGGAAAAGGTCAGGCGCAAACTCACCGCATTGGCCAAGCAGACCGGCTATACGATCGAAGAACTGTTCGGTCCTGGCGCAGACGCCGCCGCGCCGAAGGGCAAGGCCGGCCGCCGCAAGGGGCCGAAGGTCAAACCCAAGTACCGCGACCCCGAGAACCGCTGGAATACCTGGACCGGCCGCGGCAAGATGCCGCTCTGGCTGGCCTCCAAGATCCGTTTCGGGCAGACCGCCACCGATTTCCTGATCCCCGGCGTGGCCAAGCTCACCCCATCGGAGAAGGTGCTCACCGGCAAGCGCAAGGTGTTCAAGCCGAGCTGAGTAAAAGCAGCGGGGGAAAAACCGGGGTTGGGCGGTGGGGTGGTGGGGGAGCACACACCGAGGAACCCCGATGGAGCAACGCCGCAGCCCCGGCCGCCCCCCCCCCCCCCCC
>NZ_JBRREB010000059.1:0-25184 GCF_056759995.1 Stenotrophomonas sp. STEN030
TGTCACGGCCTGCATGCGCAAATATCTGACCAGACTCAATGCCATGAAGCGCGATAACGCCCCTTGGCGGGCCGGGCCTAAGGACGATGCTCAAGACAGTTGACTCCTACAGGCCTGCGCGCCCTACAACCCTGCGCAGATCAAACATTCAACAGCAGGAACTCGCGCTCCCAAGAGCTGATCACGCGGAAAAAGGTCTCGTATTCCTTGCGCTTGACCGAAACATAGGCACGGCAGAAACGGCGCCCGAGCAGCTCCTGCAGGGCATCGCAGCCCTCCAGCGCATCCAGCGACTCGCCCAGCGAGCGCGGCAGTTCGTAGCCCAGCTCCTTGGCGTTACCGCTGATCGGGGTTGTCGGCGTCAGCTTCTCGCGGATGCCGAGCAGGCCACAGGCCAGCGTGGCTGCCATCGCCAGATAGGGATTGGCGTCGGAGCCGGCAAAACGACTTTCAACGCGATTGTTCTCCAGCGTATCCATCGGCACGCGCAGGCCGCAGGTGCGGTTGTCGAAACCCCACTCCACATTGCTCGGCGATACCTCGCCGAACACCAGCCGGCGATAGGAGTTCACGTTCGGGGCGAAGAAGCCCATCGCTGCCGGCACGTACTTCTGCAGGCCCGCCAGATAGTTATCGAAGGTCTCGCTGTACTCACCTTCCGCGTGGCCGGCAAACACATTGCGGCCATCAGCAATGCGCACCAGGCTCTGGTGGATATGCATGGCGCTGCCAGGCTCGGTCTCCATCGGCTTGGCCAGGAAGGTGGCATAGATGCCGTGACGCAACGCCGCCTCGCGCATGGTGCGCTTGAACAGGAACACCTGGTCGGCCAGCGACATCGCGTCGGCGTGGGTGAAGTTGACCTCCAGCTGCGCGGCACCGGATTCGTGGATCAAGGTGTCCACGTCCAGCTTCATCGTGTCGCAATAGTCGTACATCAGGTCGAGGATGGGATCGAACTCATTGACCGCATCGATCGAATACGACTGGCGGGCAGTCTCCGGGCGACCGGAGCGGCCCGCTGGCGGCAGCAGCGGAAAATCCGGGTCGGTGTTTTTCTGCACCAGGAAGAACTCCACTTCCGGCGCCACCACCGGCTTAAGCCCAAGCTCTTCGTAGGCAGCCAATACCCGCCGTAGTACATTGCGCGGTGCCAGCTCATGCGGCTGGCCACTCTTGGTGTAGCAGTCGTGGATGATCTGTGCGGTTGGATCGGTGGCCCAAGGCACCATGCGTACGGTGTCCGGGTCCGGGCGCAGGATCATGTCCGCGTCGGCCGGCGAGGTCAGTTCGTAGTAATCGTCAGGGTATTCGCCGGTCACCGTGGTGGCAAAGATGCCCTCGGGCAGGCGCGTACCGTAATCGTGCGAGAACTTGTCGGCCGGGATGATCTTGCCGCGCGCGTTGCCGGTGATATCCGGCACCAGGCATTCGACCTCGGTGATGTGCCGCTCCTTCAGCCAGCGCAGCAGCAGGCTTTCTTCCTGGACGGCGGTGGCGGTTTTACGGCTGCGGGTGCGGGGGCGCGAAGTCATGGGGAACCAACTTGTTTTTGTAACCGATAGCGGCGACAGGCCTCGCCGAAGGCTTGGAAAATGCCCAGATAGAACGGATTTTCGGTGACCCGCCACTCCGGGTGAAACTGCAGGCCGAGCAGGAACGACGGGCCTGTGCCACGAAACGCCTCGATCAGCCCATCCGGCGCGCGGGCCTCAACCTGCAGGCCTTCGCCCAGCCGGGCAACACCTTGTCCGTGCACCGAGTTGACCATCACCTCGCTGCTGCCGGCAATGCCGGCCAGCACGCCATTCGGGCTCAAGTGCAACGCATGCGCCGGCCCATATTGCACCTCCAACGATGACGCCGGGTTTTCACGGTGGTCAGCCAGCCCGGGCACTTCATGCACTTTCGGATGCAGGCTGCCACCGAAGGCGACATTGATCTCCTGGAAACCACGGCAGATCGCCAATATCGGCATGCCCAACGCCAGCGCCTGCGGAATCAAGCCGAACACGTTGGCATCACGCGCCGGATCATGCGGATTGCCCGGCCAGCTGTCACCGCCATCGTAGTGATGCGGCTCGATATTGCTGGTTGCACCGGTCAGCAGCAGGCCATCCAGCGTCGCCAACCAAGCCTCGGCAGGCAGCGGCGGTTGCAGCAAGGGCAGCAGCAGCGGCGTGGCCTGCGCGCCGTCAACAACGGCCCGCACATACTTTTCGCCAACAACAAGAAACGGATGGGACCCGATCGGTTTGCTGTCGGTAGGCAAGCCGACCAGCGGCAGGCTGGCCATGGGTAAAGCTCATGAGACGTGCCAGCACGCTACCCCTGCCCCGCTGTTTAGGCAACCAAGCGCCATCCAGCATTCAAGTAAACCAAGGCAAACTACACGGGTTCTTCACCGGCCTGCGCACGCCGCATACGCCGGTGTCGTTACACTTCCCACCCCTGATTCGGCCTGATGTCCGTGGACGCCGCTGCATCCGTATATCCCCCGAGCTGGTACGCCGCCAGCCAGCCCGAACTTCCACTACGTGTGTCCCTGCGTGGGCAGACGCGCGCCGACGTGGCCGTGCTCGGCGCCGGCTACACCGGCCTGACCGCCGCGCTGGCCCTGGCCGAAAAGGGCTACAAGGTCACCGTATTGGAGGCCGAGCGTGTCGGCTGGGGTGCCTCAGGCCGCAACGGCGGCCAGGCCATCGTCGGCTACGGCTGCGAGCAGGACACGCTGGAAGCGCTGGTTGGTGATGCCGATGCACGCCTGCTGTTCGATTTCTCGCGCGATGGCATGCACATGCTCAAGCAGCGAATTGCCAAGCACGGCATCGACTGCGACTGGCGCGACGGCCACGCCAGCGTGCCGATCCAGCCGCGCCAGGAGCGCGCCCTGCGCAGCGACATCGAGCGCATGGCGCAGCGTTACGACTACCCGCTGGAATGGTGGGATCGCCCGCGCCTGCAGCAGGAACTGGCCAGCGAACGCTATCTGGGCGCGGTCTATGACGCCGCCAGCGGCCATCTGCATCCACTGGCCTATGCGCAGGGCCTGGCCCGCGCCGCCGAGGCCGCCGGGGTCACCATCCACGAGCAATCGGCGGTCACCCGACTGGAACGCGGCACGCAACCAGCGCTGATCACCGCCGATGGCCGGGTCGATGCTGACTTCGTCGTATTGGCCGGCAACGCCTGGCTGCAGGACATCGCGCCCGAGCTGGAAACCCGGATGATGCCGATCGGTACCTATATCGGCGCCACCCAGCCGCTGGGCGCCGAACGCGCCAAGGCGCTGATCCGCAACGACATGGCTGTGGCCGATGTGAACTGGGCGCTGGATTACTTCCGGCTCAGCCGCGACCACCGCCTGCTGTTTGGGGGTCAGGCCAATTACTCGGCACTGCCGCCGCCCGGTCTGCGTGCCAGCATGACCCGGCGCATGCGCCGGGTATTCCCGCAGCTGGCCGATGTCGAGATGGAGTACGTCTGGGGCGGCTATATCGACATCACCCGCAATCGCGCCCCGCATTGGGGCCGGATCACCCCGAACGTGTACTTCGCGCAGGGTTTTTCCGGCCATGGCGTGGCCAGCACCGGCCTGGCCGGTGAAGTGATCGCCGCCGCCATTGCCGGCCAGGCACAGCGTCTGGACGTGTTCGAGCGCATTCCGCACAGCGTATTCCCCGGCGGCAAGGCCTTGCGCATGCCGATGCTGGTGGCGGCGATGTCCTGGTACAAGCTGCGCGATCTGCTGTGGTGATTTGAAGCCAGGCGTGGTGAATCTGGAGCCGGGATTGGAAACGGCCGGCTTCGCTCGATCACTACCGATTCCAGCTCAAGTTCTTACGTCCACCGCCGCTACACCTTCCGATGCTCCCAAACCTCGCCACCATAGCCAGTACGCCGCAGGCCGCCTTCGACAGTCCGTCGATCGCGCCCCTGCCGCAGCGCATCCTGCTGGTGGAGAACTCGCGCACCTTCACCACGATGCTGCGCGAGGCCATCGAACAACGGCTGGAGCTGCCTGTCAGCGTGGCCTCCAGCCTGGCCGAGGCCGGCGAGCTGCTGGATCGCGAGGATGGCTGGTTCCTGGTTCTGACCGGGCTGGTATTGGCCGACGGCGACCGCGACCAGGTGGTGCAGTACTTCGTCAATCGCGGGCTCCCAACCATCGTGGTCAGCAGCGTCTATGACGAGGACCTGCGCAAGCGCGTGCTGCAGCAGCAGATCATCGACTACGTACTGAAGAACACGCCAGGCAGCATCGATTATCTGGTCTGGCTGGTACAGCGCATGGAGCGCAACCGCCGCATCGCCGCCCTGGTGGTGGACGACTCACCTTCGGCCCGCGCCTACGCCTCCGCCCTGCTGACCATGTACGGCTACCACGTCATCGAAGCCGACGACGGCCACTCGGCGCTACGCGCTATCGAGGCCGACCCGGCGATTCGTCTGGTCATCGTCGATGAGGAAATGCCTGGCATGCAGGGCGTGGAATTGACCCGGCGACTGCGTGCGCTGCGTGCACGCGACAAGGTGGCGGTGATCGGCATTTCCGGTAATTCGGATCCGTCGCTGATACCGCGCTTCCTCAAGAACGGCGCCAACGATTTCCTGCGCAAACCTTTCTCGCGCGAAGAGTTCTTCTGCCGGGTCTCGCAGAACGTGGACCAGCTGGAGTTGATCGGCACATTGCAGGATCTGGCCACGCGTGACTTCCTGACCGGCCTGCCCAACCGCCGCAGCTTTCTCGAGCAGAGCCAGCGCCAACTCAGTGCGGTCAACAACGGCGGCATGGTCGCCGTGGCCATGGTCGACATCGACCACTTCAAGCACATCAATGACAGCCTCGGCCACGAAGCCGGCGACCAGGCCATCCGTGCCGTCGCCTCGGTGCTGCAGGCCAATACCCGCAGCCAGGACATCAGCTCGCGCTTTGGCGGTGAGGAATTCTGCCTGATGGTCAGCGGTATGGACGCTGCCGCCAGTGCCGCCCACTTCGAGAAGGTGCGGCAGGCAGTGGCTGCGCTGCAGCTGCCGTTCGGCGACAACACCCTGAGCATGACGATCAGCATCGGCGTCTGCCGCATGCCGCTACGCAGCGGCAACCTGCACCAGCTGATCACCGAAGCCGATCGCCAGCTGTATCTGGCCAAGGCCGGTGGACGCAACCGCGTCTGCAGCGCCGATACACACTGAAGCCCATCACCCTGATATCTGAATGAAATCGACGCCTCGCTGCAGGCATTGATCCAGATCAACGCGCCCGTCCAGCCCGCTCCCTACAGTGCAGCTCAAAGCACACGAGGGAGAAGTGGCGGTGGCACTACTGATTTGGCAGGACGATCTCAATACGGGCGTGGAGGTCATCGACCATCAGCACATGCGCATCGTGGAGATGCTCAACCACCTTCACGTCGCCCAGAAAAGCCTGGAACAGGTTGCCGTGGCTGAAGTCATCGACGAACTGGTGGACTACACCATGTCGCACTTCGCCTTCGAAGAAGAGCTGATGGAAGAGGCCGGCTACCCGTTCTGCGCCGCGCACAAGCGCGTGCATGAGGTGTTCGGCAAGCGCGTCTCGGAGTACCGCATGCGCTTCCAGTCCGGCGAAGACGTCACCGACGAGCTGCGCAACATGCTGTCACGCTGGTTGTTCAACCATATCCGTGGTGACGACAAGGCCTATGCCGAACACGTCAAGCGCCACCTCAACCGCTTTGCCAAGGAGCATCAGGAAGGCAGCTGGCTGGGACGTACGCTGAAGCGTCTGTTCCGCTGATTCGTTTTGCAGGAACGGCGTGGCTGCAGACATCCCCCCAGATATCCTCTCCCCGCCGTTCCTGCGTTTTTATCGCTGCAGGAACGCCGCAAGGCGCACACGTCGCCGGTCTTGTGTGGGACCGGCAATAGTCGCGACTTACGGCGTCCCTGCGGCACCCTTCCGTTGCCAACGGCTGATCGCCAGCAAGGCCAACGCCGTTACCACGGCAGTGATGCACAGGTAGCCGCCAACGGCAGCAATGCCGAATTTCCCGGCCAACCAGGTTGCCGCATAAGGTGCGGGCGCAGCACCCAGAATGCCTGCCAGATTGAACGACAGCGAGGCGCCGGTATAGCGCACCTGCACCGGATACAGGCTGGCCAGCATGGTGCCGCAGGGGCCGTAGGTCAGGCCCATCAAAAACAGGCCCAAGGACAGGAACAACAGCACCTGCAACGGATGCCCGGCCTGGAACAAGGGCTGGAACAGCAGGCCGAACACGAAGATGCCCAGCGTCGCCCATAACATCGCCTTGACCGTGCCATGCCGATCGCCATACAGCGCAGCCAGCGGAATGCCGGCAGCGAAGAACAGGATGCCGACCATCTGCAGCAGCAGAAAGTCCTCGCGCGCATAGCTGAGCACGGAAGTGCCATGGCCCAGGGTGAACACCGTCATCAGGTAGAACAGCACGAAGGTGGCAAACGCCGCCAAGGTACCCGCGACCACCGCGAAACCGTGGGTAACCAGCACCTCACGCATTGGCAGGCGCACCCGCTGGCCTTGATCCAGCGCCTTCTGGAAATCCGGCGTCTCACGGATGTTCAAACGCACCCACAGGCCTACGATCACCAGCAGCGCACTGGCAATGAACGGCACTCGCCAGCCCCAGGCCAGAAAACTGGCGTCGTCCAGAACCCGCCCCAGCAGCAGGAAGGTGCCGGCCGACAGCAGGAAGCCCAGCGGCGCGCCCAGCTGCGGGAACATGCCGTACCAGGCGCGCTTGCCCGGCGGTGCATTCTCGGTCGCCAGCAACACCGCCCCGCCCCATTCGCCGCCCAGCCCCAGCCCCTGCCCGAACCGACACAAGGCCAGCAGCAGCGGCGCGACCACCCCGATGTCATGATAGGTCGGCAACAGGCCAATCGCCACCGTCGACAAGCCCATCGTCAGCAGCGCCGCGACCAGCGTGGCTTTGCGCCCGATGCGGTCGCCGTAGTGCCCGAACACCGCCGAGCCCACCGGCCGCGCGATGAAGGCCACCGCGAAGGTCGCCAGCGACTGCAGCAGCGCAGCGTCATTGCTGCTCTCAGGGAAGAACAGCTTGGGAAACACCAACACCGCCGCGGTGGCGTAGATGTAGAAATCAAAAAACTCGATGGTGGTGCCGATCAGGCTGGCCGCCAGTACGCGGCGCGGGGAATTCAGAGGGGCGGAGGTGGCGGCGTTCGACATGGTCGTAACAGAAGAAATAGTGGCCGCAGTCTGCCATGCAGCATCGCAACGGCCGCTATTTGGTTGCAGCCGACACCGTTGCTTGACGAGGCTGCCGATATTTCCACGAAAGCAGGAAACTATTGGCACAGCTGGCGGTCACAGCATCGGCCCCCGCATGGATGCATTGCCGATGGCGACCACTTCCGGACGTTTCCGACACCCGCTCGCCCACCTGAGCGCCGTTATCACCGTCGTCGCCGTCCACGCAGCTCTTGCGCTATGGCTGCTGCAGCCGCGCCAGCCAAGCTCGCCCGACACCGGGCCGCGCACCAGCCTGCGCTGGTTGCCTCGCCCTCCGAGCACACCACCGGCCATGCAAACCCCGCGCGCGCCTGCGCAATCGTCCAGATCGGGGATGTCGGCGAGCCCCCCTTCCCGGCCACCGGCCGATCAGCAACTGCTCGCGACCTCGCCGCAGGCAGCAACTCCAGCCCCGGCACCGTTGAACCTGACCCTTGCCGAAGGCGCCATTGGTGGCAACCCACTGACCGCCGACAGCTTCGCCCAGCAACCGTTTCGGCGCCTCAACCAAGACCCTGCATTTCGACATGCGCCACGCTACTTCCGCTTGAAGCCGCAGATGAGCCCGAGGCAGATGATCCAGGGCGTGGCGAACTACCTTGGTTTCTGGCCGCCCGGCTACGAAGTCGACCCCTGCAAACTGAGCCGGCGCGACGTCAACTATTTCCAGAACGCAGTGAGCGAGCGCGACCGCGACGCATTGCGCACGGCACTGCTGCAGGAAAGTGCGCGTTGCCGACACTGATCCCTCAATCGTGCCTCACGCACGATCACACCCTGCAGTTCCCCCAATTCACGGATATGTAACCCGTCCAGCCCAATCGCTGTTTAGGCTGGGACGCTTCGTTGTGCACCTCCCCCCACAGACCGGAGAACCTCATGACTGAATCCAACCCACGTTTCGAGCACGAAGCCGATGCCACCGCCCGCTACTGGCACAACACACCCCTCAACACGCTGCCGCCACCGGACATGGTCGGCAACTACCAGCGTTTCAAACCACTGCCGACCGAGGGCATCCAGACGCGCAAGGCGTGGATCGTCGGCGGCGGCATCGCCGGCATGGCAGCGGCGTTCTACCTGATCCGCGACGGCCATATGCCGGGCGAGAACATCACCATCATCGAAGGCGCCGGCATCGAGGGCGGCTCGCTGGATGGCGCCGGCAATGCCGAGGACGGCTATATCGTGCGCGGCGGCCGCGAGATGAACTGGAACTACGACAACCTCTGGGACATGTTCCAGGACGTTCCTGCGCTCGAGCTGCCGGAAGGCTTCAGCGTGCTCGACGAATATCGACTGGCCAACGACGCCGACCCCAACTGGTCGAAGTCGCGGCTGATGCACAAGCAGGGCCAGGTGTTACCCGACTTCACCCGCTTCGGCCTCAATCGCAAGCAGCAATGGGAAGTGGTCAGCCTGCTGCTCAAGCGCAAGGACCAGCTCGACGACCTGACCATCGCCGATCATTTCAGCGAAGGCTTCCTGGCCAGCAATTTCTGGTTCCTGTTCCGTTCGATGTTCGCCTTCGAGAACTGGCACAGCCTGCTGGAGATGAAGCTTTACATGCATCGTTTCCTCGATGCCATCGACGGCTTTGGCGACATGTCCACGTTGGTGTTCCCCAAGTTCAATCAGTACGACACCTTCGTCACTCCGCTGATCAAGCTGCTGCGCGAGAAAGGTGTACGCGTGAAGCTCGGCACCCAGGTGCTGGACATGGACTTCGATGTGCAGGGCGAGCAGCGCACCGTCACCGCCCTGCACACACGCAGCAACGACGGCGACGGCCGCCTCACCGTCGCCCCGCGTGATCTGGTGATCGCGCTGACCGGCTCGATGACCGAGGACACCGCTTACGGTGATCTGGACACGGTGCCGGTACTGAAGAAGCGCCACGGCGGTCCGGCCGAAGGTAGCAGCTGGGGCCTGTGGCGAAACCTCGCTACCCAATCGTCGGTATTCGGCAAGCCCGACAAGTTCTGCGGCGACATCGATCGCTCGATGTGGGAGTCGGCCACCCTCACCTGCAAGCCATCGCCGCTGGTGGACAAGCTACGCGAGCTCTCGGTCAACGACCCGACCTCGGGCCGCACCGCTACCGGCGGCATCATCACCTTCACCGATTCCAACTGGGTCCTGAGCGTCACCATCAACCGTCAGCCACATTTCCCCGGCCAACCCAAGGACACGGTGGTGATGTGGGTGTACGCGCTGTTGATGGACCAGCCCGGCAACTTCGTAAAAAAGACCATGCCG
Organism: Stenotrophomonas sp. STEN030; assembly: GCF_056759995.1. NCBI lineage: Bacteria > Pseudomonadati > Pseudomonadota > Gammaproteobacteria > Lysobacterales > Lysobacteraceae > Stenotrophomonas > Stenotrophomonas sp. STEN030. The sequence goes on from NZ_JBRREB010000059.1 coordinate 9,539, forward strand.
GAGTGCACCGGACGCGAGATCGTGGCCGAACTGTGTCACCACCTGGGCATCGCCGACCAGCTCGACGCCATCGTTCCGCACACCAAGGTGCGATTGGCATTGATGCCGTACATCACCGCCCAGTTCATGCCACGCGCAGCGGGTGACCGCCCGCATGTGGTGCCAACCGGCTGCACCAATCTGGCGCTGGTTGGCCAGTTCGTGGAAACCGCCAACGACGTGGTGTTCACCATGGAAAGCTCAGTGCGTACCGCACGCATCGCGGTCTACAGCCTGCTCGACCTGCCGAAACAGGTTCCCGATCTCAGCCCCACCCAATACGACATCCGCAACCTGCTCAAGGGTGCGCGCGCGTTGAACAACGGCGAGCCCTTCATCGGCGAACGTTTGTTGCACAAATTCCTGGGCGACACCTACTTCGCCCACATCCTGCCGCCGCTGCCCAGCAACGAAGGCGAATCGACCCGTCGCGAACGTTTGGAAGCAGAGTTGGCTGGGCTCAAGGACAAGGGTGGCGCGGTACTGCAGGGGTTCGCGCAGTGGCTGGATCGTTTTGCGGGTCAGTTGCGCAAGCGCGGCGACGACTGAAACCTGGTGGAGTGCCGCAGGGCACCTGGCTACAAACCAAGGTGAGGGCTGTGGGAGCGGCGTAAGCCGCGAAGCACGCATCGCATCAGAGATGAGCATCGATGCGATCAGATGACGTATCGGCTTCGCGACTGACGTCGCTCCCACAAACCTGCACGCGGCCAGTCTACGGGGGCGGCCCTTGCCGAGCATGGCTCGGCACTACGGCTGCCTGTTGTTGCGCGCTGGCCCAAGCACCGTCCGCTCACGTGTTGAACACTCTGCAAACACTTTTTTGCCATCGCTTGCACATCGATTAACCGTATCCGATCGGCGCGCGTTGAACCCGCGACAATTCATGGGTCGATACAGGTTGACGACGCTAGGGTTGATCCCGCGCCAGAAGCGCGATGAACCCGAAGGAGCAGACCAATGAACAACCGACCGCTACGTACTGCCTTGATTGCAGCCGCACTGGCATTGGCTGGCAGCGGCATCGCCTAGGCCCAGGATGCATTGACTGCACCACAGGTGCGCGCGCAGCTGGAAGCTCAGGGCTACACCAACGTCAAAGACGTCAAGTTCGAGGACGGAATGTGGGAAGCCGATGCAACCAGCGCCGACGGCAAGCAGGTCGATGTAAAGCTTGATCCACGCAATGGCACCGTCTACCCCGACAAAGCCGTGTCGCAGTTGAGCGAGGCGGATATCCGCGCGCAGCTTTCCAACGCGGGCTACACCGGCGTCAGCGATGTAAAGCTGGATGACGGCATGTGGAAGGCGAAGGGTCGAACTACCAGTGGCGAGAAGGTCGAGGTACGACTGGATCCAGCAACTGGCGCTGTGGTTGCACAGGAAAAGGAGTAGCAAACACCCCTGCCCTTGGCTTACGTCAAAGGGAGGGAGCAAGGCTGCATGCACCACCCCTCCCCTTTGGCGAAGCCAAGGGGGAGGTTGGGAGGGGGTAGCTTTTGCTGCGGCTTGTGGAGCCTCAAACGCCAGAGCCAAAGCTCAACAGCCAACCCCTCCCCTTCGCTACGCGAAAGGGAGGGAGCGGATTAGTCCTCCAGATTGATCCAGGTCGCCTTCATTTCGGTGTACTTGTCGAAGGCATGCAACGACTTGTCTCGCCCGTTGCCCGATTGCTTGTAACCACCGAATGGCGCGGTCATATCGCCACCATCCCAATAATTCACCCACACGCTGCCCGCACGCAGACCACGCGCAACCCGATGCGCCCGCGAAACATCGCGCGTCCACACGCCGGCCGCCAAGCCGTACTCGGTATCGTTGGCCAGTTGCAAGGCGTGTTGCTCGCCATCGAAGGCAATCACCGACAACACAGGTCCAAATATCTCTTCGCGGGCGATGCTCTGTAGCGGGCTGACTTCATCAAATACCGTTGGTTCGATGTAACACCCACCGGCAACGACGTCCGCACGTTTGCCGCCCAACAACAGCCGCGCGCCTTCCGCGCTGCCTTTCTCCACATAGCCAAGCACACGCGTGGTCTGCGCCTCATCCACCATCGCGCCCATTGCCGCTTTCGGCTCGAAAGGATGCGCAGGCTGCATATGCCGGCCGTGCTCGATTACCTTGGCGACAAACGCATCCTTGATTGAGCGCTCCACCAACAGACGCGAACCTGCCGTGCACACCTCTCCCTGGTTGTAGAAAATGGCGTTGGCCGCCGCCTCTGCTGCCTTGTCCAGATCATGCGCGTCGGCAAACACGATATTCGGACTCTTGCCACCGCATTCCATGTACGCACGCTTCATGTTCGACAAGCCCGCACATTGCAGCAATCGCTTGCCGACCGCAGTGGAGCCGGTGAACACCAAACCGTCCACATCCATATGCAGCGCCAGCGGCTCACCTGCGCCCTTGCCACTGCCAGGCACCACGTTGAACACGCCATCTGGAACGCCGGCCTCGCTCACCAGCTCGGCAAAACGCAGAGCGCTCAATGGCGACTTCTCCGAAGGCTTGAGCACCACGGAATTGCCTGCGGCCAGCGCCGGGGCAATCTTCCAGGCCGCCATCAGCAGCGGAAAATTCCATGGCACGATGGCGCCGATCACGCCCAACGGCTCGCGGGTGATCAAGCCCAACTCGTTGGCGCCGGTCGGCGCGACTTCGCCATAGAGCTTGTCCACTGCTTCAGCTGTCCACTGGATGCAGCGGATCACCCCGCCGATATCCACCTGCCGTGCCTGCGCCACCGGCTTGCCCATGTCCAGGGTTTCCAGCAGGGCGAGCTCATCGGCATGCGCCTCTACCAAGGCCGCCAGCTTCAGCAATACCTGCTTGCGCTTGACCGGCTTCAAGCCCGCCCAATGACCGGCATTGAAACTGCGTCGCGCCGCTGCGACCGCATGATCGATGTCGAACTGACCGCCGTCGGCGATCCGTCCCAGCACGCGCCCGTCGATCGGGCTGATGCAGTCGAAGGTAGCGCCCGATACGGCATCCACATACTGACCGTTTATGAACGCGCGGGTTCGTAGCGACAGGCCGTCGGCCAACACCTGCCATTGTTCGCGGATATGGGGACTGTTCATGGATGGTTTCCTGTGAGCAAGACCTTGTAACAGGCGTTCATGGTACGCCGGCCACCGTAGCGCACCGGCACGGACCTGTTATTTTCCGCAAATACAAGGGTTGGCCGTGGCCCCTGCTGGCTTCACAATGCCCCTCCACGTTTCTGGCAGCGCTCATGGACATCATCGTCAACGAAGAACTCAAGGCCTATATCGATCCGCTCACGCAGGACGAGCACGACGCGCTGGAGCGCAGTCTGCTGGCCGAGGGCTGCCGCGACGCACTGGTGCTGTGGGGCGATGTACTGATCGACGGCCACAACCGCTACGGCATCTGTTCCAAGCACGGCATCGCCTTCAATACCGTGCAGAACACCCGCTTCAAGTCGATGGACGACGTTCATCTTTGGATGATCGAGCAGCACCTGGGGCGTCGCAGCGTGTCCGATTACCAGCGCGGCGTACTCGCCCTGCGCAAGCGCGACATCCTGGAGACCCGCCGCCGCAGCGAGCAGGAACAACTGCGTCGCGAGAGCGAAGGCGAGGCTGCGCCCAGCGCTGCCGCCGACAGCGACAGCCCGCCGTGGGACCCGGCACCCAAGCTGTCCAAGGCCGATCTGGCCCGCGAAGCCAAGCTCAGCCCCAGCCAGGTGACGATGATCGAGAAGATCCACGACCACGCCACCGCCGAAGTGATCGAGGCGATGCGAGTGGGCGCGATTTCGCTGAGCGCGGCAGCCACTGTGGCCAGCCTGCCTGAAGACGAGCAGCGCGCAGCCGCGCGTGGCGGCAAGGGCGAGCTGAAGCAGGCCGCCAAGCGCGTGCGTGATGCCAAGCGCAAGCCCAAGGCGGCGCGTGACGATGCCGATGACGAGTCGCAGCCGCTGAGCATGGCCGAAGCCGATGGCCTCGACGGTGCCAGCGACAGCGCCGAAGTACAGGCCCTGCGCCAGCGCATCACCTCACTCACCGCCGAGAACCAGGCCCTGCGCATGGAACTGGATGCACTGCGCGCGCGCATGCTGGCCGCACAGGTCGAAGAACCCATCGACGCTTGATTGCGCTGAGCCGGCACCCTAGGCTGCGGTCATCCCTGCAAGGAGCATGTGATGGCCTCGGCCTCTCCCGAACTTGAAACCTTTGTCCGCGAAGCCCTGGTGCGCGGACACAGTCGCCAGCAGGTCAGCAGCGCATTGCTGGCCGCCGGCTGGAGCGAGCAGCAGATCAGCGGCGTCCTTGATGGCTGGGCCGAAGTGGACTTCCCGCTGCCGGTGCCACGCCCACGCGCCTCGCTGTCGGCGCGCGAAGCCTTCGCCTATCTGGTGCTGTTCAGCACGCTGTACTTCTTCGCCTGGAACCTGGGCAGCTTGCTGTTCCAGCTGATCCAGTACGCCCTGCCCGACCCGGCTGATCCGGACTGGCAGCTGATGCGGTTGAGCGGAGGCATCCGCTGGGCGATCTCGGCATTGGTAATCGCCTTCCCGGTGTTCGTCTTCGCCGCCCATCGCGTCAGCAGCGACGTGGACAAACATCCAATCAAGCGTTTGTCGCCAGTACGCCGTTGGTTGACCTACCTGACCCTTTTCGTGGCGGCCACCGTCTTGATTGGCGACCTCACCGCACTGGTCTTCAACCTGTTGAGCGGTGACCTCAGCTTGCGCTTCGTGCTCAAGGTGCTGGTGGTCGGCGTCATCGCCGGCACCGTGTTCGGCTACTACCTATGGGACCTGCGCCAAGAGGAGGTCGAGTCATGAGCCGCACCGCTTGGGGCACCCGCGTACTTTGGGCAACCGGCATCGTCACTGCAGCCGCAATCGCAGCCGGCGTCTGGGTCATCGACTCACCATCGCAACAGCGACTCAAGCGACTGGATGATGCGCGCGTATCGCATCTGCGGACGCTTGAAATCGCGGCCGGCAACTACTGGCGCGAGAACGACGCGTTACCGCCCAACATCCTCGCCCTGGCCGCGCAACCCGGCATGATCCTGACCTACAAGGACCCTGCTGGCGGGCCCGACTACAGCTACCGGGCCTTGGACGCCACTCATTACGAGTTGTGCGCGCAGTTCGACACCAGCACCGCAGACGGCCCCCAGCGCGGCAATGCCGGCGAATGGGCGCACCCAGCCGGCAATCATTGCTTCCGCCGCACCGTGAACAAGAAGGACGGCGAGTAAACCGTGAGCCCCCAGGTCGATCCGCGCCGCGCGCAACTGCGACGGCTCAAGCTGTACGCCGTGGCGATGCTGCTGGCGATGCTCGCCGGCTTCATCGTCAGCCACGTCAACGGCGAACGCGGCGTGTGGGCCTGGGTTGGCGCCTTCTGTGAGGCGGCTACTGTTGGCGCTCTCGCCGACTGGTTCGCGGTGGTCGCGCTGTTCCGGCGGCCACTGAACCTGCCGATTCCGCATACCGCCATCATTCCGCGCAACAAGGAGCGCATCGCCGACAGCCTGGCGGTGTTTGTCCGCGACCACTTCCTTGAACCGGAAGCACTGCTGGCCAAGCTGAAAATATTCGACCCGGCCACCCGCCTGGGCGAATGGCTGGCACAGCCAGCGCAGGCAAAAATGCTGGCGGGCATGGCTCGCGGCTGGGCGGTGCAGGCATTGGACCTGCTCGATGAAGCGGCCGTGCGCCGTTCCATCCAAGGCTTCGTCGTTGCCCAGTTGCGGCAATGGAACGCCGCGGGAACCGCAGGCGAACTACTGGGCCTGCTTACCGCCGACAACCGCCATCAACGCGTGCTCGATGAAGGCCTCACCCGCGTCGCCCGCTGGCTGGACAACGACAAGGTGCGGCAGCAAGCATCCGCCCTGATCGTGCGCTACATCCGCAAAGAGTGGCCGAAGCTGGCCAGCACCGTGGACTGGGTCAAACCCATCGACGAGATCGGGGATTCTTTGGCCGACAGATTGGCACGGGCAGGACTGGAAGAACTGCAGGCGATCCTGTCGCAGCCCGAGCATCCACTGCGCCAGGATTACGCGGCATGGATCGCCGACTACATCCGCCGTCTGCGTGAAGATCCGGCCTTGGCTGCCAAGGTCGATGCATTGAAGCAGCAGGTGATCGACCACCCGGCAGTGCAGGACTACGTGCAGGGTTTGTGGCAGCGTGTGCACGATTACCTGCGCGCGGATCTGTCACGCGAGGACTCCGCCCTCGCCGGTCATCTGGAACGCAGCCTGGGCAAACTCGGCACCACCATCGGCAACGACCCTGCCCTTCGCGATGCCCTGAACCAGCACATGCTGGCCGGCGCGGAAAAGCTGACCAATCGCCTGCGCAGTGGTGTTACCAGTCATATCGCCCAGACCGTAAAGGCCTGGGATGAGAAGAAGCTGGTCGAGCAACTGGAACTGAGCGTAGGCCGCGACCTGCAGTACATCCGCTACAACGGCACCCTGGTAGGCGGCCTGATCGGCCTGCTGCTGCATGCACTGACCGGCTGGTTGAAGTTCTAACAGCACCGTTGTAGGAGCGGCGTCAGCCGCGAAGCTGGCATCCCTTCAACCCGGCGATATTTCTGCAATCCACAAAAGCCAGCCGCATCTTTCGATTGCTGTTGATCAGTGAAATTGAATACGCGTCAGCTTCGCGGCTTACGCCGCTCCTACAAACTTCCTGCTACCGCCCGCACTGCATCCACCAACCGGTCAATCTGCGCGGTCGAGGTGAAAATTCCCGGCGTCACCCGCACGCATGCGCCCTGTGCCAGGCCATCACGATGCACGGTAAATACACCGTGCTGCTCCAGCAATTGCCGAGCAATCGCCACGTTCTGCTCAAGCGATGTACGCCCGTGCAGCCGGAACGATGAAATCGCGCTGCTCAGCGCTACTTCGTCGCTACCCAGCAACTGCACGCCCGGCACTTCACGCACCCCATCACGCCAACGATTGCGCAACAGCAACAAGCGCTCGCGCTTGGCCTGCACACCGATGGCGGCATGAAAATCCAAGGCTGCAGGCAACGCTAGGAAGGCCGCGAAGTTGGCCGTACCCGTATGGATGCGACTGGCGATACCGCGATCCGGGTCACCCATATACGGGTCAATATCCGCCACCCGCCCACGCCGCACATACATCGCACCAACGCCTACCGGTGCGCCTATCCACTTGTGCAGATTGATCCCGACAAAGTCAGCCACCAATTCGCCAACCTGCATGTCCACCTGACCCACCGCATGCGCGGCATCGACGATCACATCCACACCGCGCGCCTTGGCCAACGCTGCAATCTCGGCGACCGGCAGTAACATGCCGTTGCGGTGATTCACCTGCGTCAACAGCATCAATTTCAGGCGCGGATACCTGGCCAGCGCATCGGCATAGACCTGCACTACCGTCGCCGCATCGCAAGGTTCAGGCAGCGCAATCGCCACCGGCTCAGCACCGCGGCGCTGCTGCAGCCAGCGCATCGCGGTGATTGTGCTGTCGTAGTCGATATCGGCATACAGCACCTGATCACCTGGCTGCAGCCGGTTGTAACCACCGATCATTGCCTGCAAGGCTTCCGTCGCACCGCGGGTAAGTACCAGCTCGTCTTCGCCCACGCCGAGGAACGCTGCCAAGCGCTGTTGCACCGAACGCGCCCGCTTCGGGAACTCGATACGACCAAACCAGGCATTGCCTTGATTCACTTCAGCGGTGGCCTGTTGATAGGCCTGCAATACCGGCCGCGCCATTGCTCCCCAATAGCCGTTATCCAGCATCACCACCTCATCGGTGAGCTCGTACTGGGCAGCTACTGCCGCCCAGTACGTCTCATCCATGGCCAACTGCGCGGCAGACCTGCCTGCCGGTTCGCTTGGCAGTGACGCTTTTGGCGTGACCGAAGCCAACGCCCCGGCAGCGGTGCCAATCAACGGCAAAATTGCCGCCGAGCGCAGAAGACGACGTCGATTGGTATCCATGCTTAGAACTTCAACCGGTATTCGGCGTAAACATTGCGGCCATCGGTGTCGTAAGGCGCGTTGCGCGAATAGATCAGACCGCGGCTGGCTTGGAAGGTCGCTTCATCTGGATAGCGGTTGAATACGTTGTCAGCGCCGACCCGCAGCGAGTGCATTGCATTGATGCGATAACTCACTGCCAGATCGAAGAACTGCATGGCGCCGAAGCGCTGGAAGATATCGCCGCTGGCATTGCCCGAGGAGTCGGTCCACGCGCCGTAATGGCGCAGCTTGCCAAGTACGCTCCAACTACCGATGTCGTAGTTGGCACTGAACGTGCCCTTCTGCCGTGGCAGGCGCTCTTCGAACACCACACGCTGGCTGGCATTGGTCGCCACACCGGTGTCTCCCTTGTCGACCTCGGTCTTGTTGTAGTTCCAGCCCACGGTCAGGTTCAAGCGGCCCGCGCCGAGATCGGTGGCGTAGCTGCCAACCAGATCGATGCCGCGGGTGGTGGTATCGAAGTCATTGGTGAAGTAGCTCACCGAGGTATAGCCCATCGGGTTGGCGACGCCGGCTGGAATCTGGAACGAGGCCGACTGGCTGAAACGATCGGTGACCTTGATGTCGTACAGGTCCACAGAGCCCGAGAAGCCGGCATCGTTGCGCCAGGTCAGGCCCAGCGATGCGGTGCGTGACTGCTCCGGCTTCAGATCCTTTGCGCCCAACATGCGTGCCAGCGGATCGCTGGGCGACAGGCGCCCGGAGGTGAACACCTGCAGCGTCACCGTATCCAGACCCTGCTGGGTATTGGTGGTGTAAAGCTGGCCAGGTGTAGGCGCGCGGAAGCCGGTGGACACCGAGCCGCGCAGGGCGAAATCCGGGGTGAACTCGAAGCGCGAGGACAGCTTGCCATCCACGGTCTGGCCGAAGCTTGAGAAGTGCTCGTAGCGCGTTGCAGCGCCCACGCTCCAGCGCGCGGTCATCGGCACTTCCACGTCGACATAGGCAGCGTAGCTGCGCTGATCCCAGCTACCGGCATTGGCAGGACTGAAGCCAGGCGCACCGTTGGAGTTGCCCGCCAGGCCCGCGACCGCACCAGGGCCGATTGCATACGACGCCGGATCACCTGCATCCACGCCATAGGTCTCCTCACGGAACTCGGCACCGAAGGCGATGTTCACCGGCGACGCCAGCGCAGCCAATGGCAGGCTGTAAACGAAGTCGGCGTTGAGGTTGCGTTCTTCCTGGCTCAGCCGACCGAGGTAAAACGAGGTAGGGCTGTCCGGCCCCAACGAGGCATTGATCGAATTCCCCAGCGTGTACTCGATGCGATTGCGCCCGTAGCTGCCGCTTACATCCCAATCCAGATTCTCGCCAATACGACCGCGCACACCGAACAGCAGCTGCAGATCGTCATAGTCGGTGCCGTACTTCGGGCTGAAGCCAGTCGGGTATAGCGTGCGCACATCCCAGCCGGGGAACACCGCCGTGGTGTTGTAGACCGAGGCGGTGCCGTCCGGGTTGCGCCAGTTGAAATCACTCAGACCCTCGCCCTTGCCATACAGGCCGTAGCCGTAGATCTCAGTGGTTTCACTCAGGTAATGCTTGAGGTTGAAGCCGATGCGCTTGTTCTCAAGCTCCGGCTGGCCCCAGCGCTGTACCGGGTTTGGCACTTTCAATTCAGGGTGTTTGTTCTGGAAAGCGATTGCATCGGCGCGCTGACGGGTGCGCGACGTCGCATCGGAATTGTCGTAGTCGGCGAACAAGGACAGGCTGCCGGCATTACCCAACGCGATACCGGTACGTGCACCGACGTTGCGCGAGGTGCCATCGCCTTCACTGTATTGCGACAGACCCATGCTCACTTCGGTGCCAACGCTGTCATCAAGAATGATGTTGATCACGCCGGCAATCGCATCGGAACCGTACTGCGCCGAGGCACCGTCGCGCAGCACTTCGATGCGCTGGATCGCGCTCTTCGGAATCTGCGCCAGATCCGGGCCCTGCGCACCACGTGCGCCCAGCAGCGCCGATCGATGGAAACGGCGACCGTTGACCAGCACCAGGGTCTGATCCGGCGACAGGCCACGCAGCGTGGCCGGCCGCACGAACACCTGACCATCATTCATCGGCATGCGTTGCACCACGAACGAGGGCACCAGCTGCGCCAACACGTCAGCAAGATCAGACGACTCGATGCCCTGGATTTCTTCCTGCGAGAACACATCCACCGGCGCCAGCGTATCGAACTGGGTACGGTTGGAACCACGCGTACCAGTGACGATCATCGCGTCGAGGTTGGTCGCCTTTGCTGCTGGCGTTGCCTCTACCTGTTGCGCAAGCGCCCCGCTTGCCACGCCACCAAATACCACCAATCCAACTGCAATCGACAACGCACAACGCTTCACTGGCTGCTCCGGAATTCGAAAGACTGCTTCAGGCAAGTGCCTGCAGGGAGCTTCGCATTCTCGTAACAACGTGTTGCCCGGCGATGACAGATACAGCGCGTAGCGCTGTGGAGTGAAACAGGCGGACGTTCGCCATTGTTGCTTGCAAACGTCATCAATCGTCGCACGTCCACCGCATCGGCCTTACATGACGTGATGCGTAGCGCTCGCTATATCCACACGAAAACGAGAGCGCAGGCCTGCGAGAAGCAGTGACACATCTGCTTGCTTAATTAAATGCGAACAATTATCGTTAACGCCTAGGCAGTACGCCCAGCCTCGTGCGACATGGACGTTTCACTCCATCCCGCCACGCCCCGTGTACCCCCGATATCCGAACTGATGCCACGCGCGCCGTAGCCGGCTGCGTCGTGCATGCAGGCCAGCTGGCGGGAGCAACAGTACCCGGGCGTCCACGCATCGTGTGGGCTGTGCCGTGGGCGATTCCTGTGGTTGGCAAACCATTTTGCCCAACAGGAATCCACCATGCCCTCCCGCCCCACCCTGCCCCGGCCAGCGCTACTGGCCACTGCACTTTCTGTCGCACTCTGCAGCGCCGCCTCCGCATGGGCGGAGGAAGCAGCGCCCGCCACCAATCTGGATACGGTGAAAGTCGTCGCCGACGCCGACATCCCCACGTCGTACACGGTCAAGCAGGCGCGTACCGCGACCAAGTTGGATCTGTCGCTGCGGCACACCCCACAGTCGGTCACCGTACTGACCCGCCAGCGTCTGGACGACATGGGCCTGTACGCGATGTCCGACGTGATGGGCCAGGTGACCGGCGTGCACGTGGCGGTCACCGATAGCGAGCGCATCAACTTCGTCTCGCGCGGCTACAACATCAACAACTTCCAGGTTGATGGCATGCTCAATACGTTCGGCGGCTACATCAAGACCAACAACGACAGCGTCATCTATGACCGCATCGAAGTAGTCCGCGGCGCCACCGGCCTGACCACAGGCGCAGGTGACCCATCGGGCACCATCAACTACGTGCGCAAGCGCCCCACCGACGAGTTCGCGATGAGCGCCAACCTGATGCTCGGCCGCTGGGGCAACCAGCGCCTGGAAGCGGATATCGGCGGCCCGGTCGCATTGGATGGCCGCGTGCGTGCACGCATCGTCGCCGCCAAGCAGCAGAGCGATTCATTCCGCGACGTCTACAAGCTGGACAAGGATGTGTTCTACGGCATCGTCCAGGCTGACCTGAGCGACAGCACCTTGCTGGAAGTCGGCTACGAATACCAATCGCCGGAAACCTCCGGCGTCACCTGGGGCGTGGTGCCGTACTGGGGCGTCGATGGCAAACCGGCCAACCTGCCGCGCTCGACCAACTTCTCGGCACGCTGGAGCCGTTGGCCGATCGTCGAGAAGACTGCGTTCGCACGACTCGAACAGAGTCTTGGCCACGACTGGGCCATCAAAGCCAGCTACACCCGCTCCAAGCGCGAGACCGAAGGCAACGTCTGGTACGGCGCATCTGGCTACCCACGCCCGGATGGTACCGGCGTGACCGCCTACATCGGCGCGTTCGGCGAACGCGGTGACATGCAGGTATTCGACCTCAATGCCGGCGGCCCGTTCAAGCTGTTCGGGCGCGAGCACGAACTGGTGATCGGCCTCGGCCAGTCGGTGCGCAAGGGCGAAGTCCCGGGTTCGGATTTCGACTACGCCGATGGCTACGACAAGGTTCCAGATTGGCGTAACTGGACCGGCGATGTGGCACCGCTGCAGGTCAATCGTTACAACTGGCTGTCCTCACAGGATGAGCTCAAGCAGCGCGCTGCCTATGTCGCCGCACGCCTGCAGCTTGCCGATCCACTGATGGCGGTGCTCGGCGCACGCTACGGCAGCTGGGAAACCCGCGAATGGGAGTACGAACGCGACGCTTCCGGAAAACTATTGCGCACCAACCGTGACGGTTACAAGCCGGATGACTCGCTGACTCCCTATGCCGGTCTGATCTATGACTTCAGCAAGTCGTTCAGTGCCTACGCCAGCTACACCGACATCTTCCAGCCGCAGAACTTCCGCGACAAGAACAACCACTACCTGGAGCCCGTAGTCGGCGACATGTGGGAAGTCGGCGTCAAGGCCGAGCTCTTCGACGGCCGCATGAATGCCGCTGCTGCTGTGTTCAAGGGCGTCAAGGACAACGTCGCCGAGGTCGATGATTCGGTACCGGAGAACTCCTTGCCCAATGGCGCCACCGCCCACCGTTCCACCGGCAAAGGCAACAAGGTCAGGGGCTGGGAAGTGGAAGCCCAGGGCAGCATCAGCGAACACTGGAACCTTTCGGGTGGCTATGCACACACCGTCATCCGCAACAAGGACGGCGTGCGCCAGAACACCACCACGCCGGTCAACACCTTCCGGCTCAACACCAGTTGGCGCCCGGGTGGTGCATGGAGCCGGCTGTCATTGGGCGGCGGCGTCACCTGGCAGAGCGAGATCTGGCGCATGACCAACCGCCCCGCCGACGACTACATCACCAGCGGCAAGCGCTACAAATCGCCGATTACCCAGGACGCGGTGGTATTGCTCAACGCGTTCGCCGGCTACAAGTTCAACGACAACTTCTCCGCACAGTTGAACATCAACAACCTGCTCGACAAGAAGTACTACAGCAACGTCGGCTTCTATGACGGCGTCAACTGGGGCGAGCCGCGCAATGTGCGCCTGAGCCTGCGCTGGAAGCTGTAATCCCTCCAGGGAACCACTGCCAGGCAGTGGCGGCCACGGACGGCCGACTTATTCCACGCCACCGGCCTAGCCGGTGGCGTCCGTATTGATCCGACTTTGCAGGTTCCTGTGGACAGCACGCCTCTCGCCAGCCCCTGGTACAACCGTCTTGGCAGTTTCTTCGCACGCCCCTGGCTGGGCGTGTTGTCACGCTCGCTTGCCGCCATCGTTGGCGGCTACGCGCTGGCCGCCACATGCTCGATGTTCTTCGCCGTGGCCTTGCCCATCGCCCGCAGCCAGTCCGTGTTGACCGGCATGCTGGTCGCCATCGTGCTGTGCGCCTGCGCCGCATTGTGGGCATTTGCCACCCGCAGCGCGCTGCGCGCCTGGGTCGGCATCCTGATCCCGACCGCGCTGTTGTGGTTGGGCACTCAATGGTTTGGAGCGGCAGCATGAAGAACGGATTCCGCCAATCGATGGCATGGCTGCATACCTGGACCGGCCTACTGGTTGGCTGGTTGCTGCTGCTGATCTTCATGGCCGGCACCGCCAGCTATTACCGCGAGGAAATCAGCCGTTGGATGCGGCCTGAACTGCCGCGCAGCTCGGTCACTTCTGACGTTGCCGCCGCGCGCGCGCTCAGCTTCCTGCAGCACAAGGCACCGCAGGCCGAGAGCTGGAGCGTCACCCTCCCCGATACCCGCAATCCGGCGATGCGCATGTTCTGGCGCAACCCCGAGTCGATGGTCAAGCCACCGGTCGAAGGCGAGAAGCGCAGGCGTCGTGGCGGCGGTCGCTTCGGTGATGCCACCGTCGATCCCAACACCGGCAATGAAGTCACCGCGCGCGAAACCCGCGGCGGCGACTTCTTCTATCGCGTGCATTTCGACCTGCATTACATTCCTGTGGTCTGGGCCCGCTACATCGTTGGTTTCTGCGCGATGTTCATGCTGGTGGCGATCATCACCGGCGTCATCACCCACAAGAAGATCTTCAAGGACTTCTTTACCTTCCGCCCGCAGAAAGGCCTGCGCTCGTGGCTGGATTTCCATAACGTCAGCGCGGTGATGGCGCTGCCGTACCACGCAATGATCACCTACACCGGCATCGTCACCTTGATGTTCATGTACCTGCCGTGGGGCGTGAAGGCCGCATATCCGAACGACGAGGATGCCTTCTTCAGCGAAGCCTTCGCACGCATGGCCGAGGTGGAATCCCCGGGGCAAGGCAAAGCAGTGCCCGTGCCGATCCAGCAACTCATGGACAGCGCGCGCAAACAGTGGAATGGCGCCGACATCGGTGGCTTCACCGTTTACCGACCCGGCGCGGCGAATGCGGTGATCGACATCCAGCAGCGCGACGGAAAGCGCCTGTCGATAGATACGCCGTCGCTGCGTTATGACGCGGTCAGTGGCCAGTTGCTGGAAGCCAGCCCCGGCGCCGGTGGCGCAACCCAGACGCGCGGCGTGATGTACGGCCTGCATCTGGCTCGCTTCGCGGACTGGGGCCTGCGTGCTCTGTTCTTCCTGTCCGGATTGATCGGCTGCCTGATGGTGGCCAGCGGCGTGGTGCTGTGGGCGGTGAAGGAGCGGCCCAAACATGCCAAGTCCGGCAAGACCGGTTTCGGCCTGCGTTTGGTCGATGCCTTGAACATTGGCGCCGTCGCCGGCCTGCCGATTGCCTTTGCCGCTTATTTCTGGGGCAACCGCCTGCTGCCGGTGCAACTGGCCGAGCGAAGCGACGCCGAGGTCAATGTGTTCTTCTACGCATGGGCAGCATCACTGCTGGCCGCCTTCATCTGGCCAAAGCGGATGATGTGGGCATGGCAGCTGTATGTGGGCGCGGCCTTGTTCGCGCTTATCCCCGTGCTCAATGCCTTCACCACGAAGGCGCACCTTGGCGCGACGATTGCATCGGGTGACTGGGTACTGGCGAGCTTCGACCTGACCATGATCGCCTTCGGCGCGATGCTGGCGTACTGCGGCTGGCGCATGCAGCATTGGCAGCCACCGTTGAGTGCCGCTGAGAAGAAGCGTCGGCAACAGGCCGCTGTTGTGGCGGAGGCAAGCGCATGATGCTGCTCGCACTTGGTTTGTCGTTCGCTGCCTTTGCCGCCTTGTCGTTGGCGATGGAGAAGCATCAGTTGGAGCTGCATGGCAAAGCCGGTGCCAGTGCCGCGGGCATGCGGCTGTGGCGCTGGTTGGGCTGGAGTCTGCTGACTGCTGCGTTCGCGCTGTGCGTCTGGCGCCACGGCTGGGCGCTGGGGCCGGTGTGGTGGCTGGGTGCAATGACCGTCGCCGGCCTGCTGCTGGCGTTCGGTCTGTACCCGTACCGCCCGCGCTGGATCGCGCCACTGGCGTGGGCGCTGCCAGTCGTGGGGATGGCGGCGGCAAGCCTGTAGAGCCGAGATCCTATGTTCGCGGTCAAGCCTGCTGGAAGCAGGCTTGACCTACTCTCAGCATGGTCGGATCGAAATCCCGGCCGCTCTTGAAGACACCCCACGCG
>NZ_JBRREB010000060.1:0-23996 GCF_056759995.1 Stenotrophomonas sp. STEN030
CGGCATGGGCTTCACTGGTAATGCCTCTGCCGAGCATGGCTCGGCACTACAGTTGAGGCGCGCCGGCATTACATCCGGCGCAGTTCCCAGGCGCGGTGGATGCGAGCGTTGCGCTCGAAATCCGGGCCGATGGTCTGTGCGGAAATCTCGCGGCAGTTGGCGAACTCGGCAACCGCGTTCTCGTCCAGCTTGAAGCGGCGGAAGTTGTTGGAGAAGTACAGCACGCCGTCGGACGTCAAACGATCCATCGCTGCACGCAACAGGCGCACATGCTCGCGTTGGATGTCGAAATCCTCCGCGCGAGCGGAGTTGGAGAAGGTCGGCGGATCGCAGAAGATCACGTCGTAACGGTTCTTCTCCGCTTCCAGCCAGGTCATGGCATCGCCCTGCACCAGGGTGTGCTGGCTGCCGCCCTTGCCGTTGAGCGCGAGGTTGTCGGCACACCACTGCAAGTAGGTACCCGACAGGTCGACGCTGGTGGTCGAAGAGGCACCAGCAACCGCCGCTTCCACGCTGGCGACGCCGGTGTAGCAGAACAGGTTGAGGAAGCGCTTGCCGCGCGCTTCCTGCGCCATATGCGTACGCAGCGGGCGGTGGTCGAGGAACAGGCCGGTGTCCAGGTAATCGAACAGATTCACGCGCAGCAGCGCGTTGTTCTCACGCACCAGGATGAACTCGCCGCGCTGCTCGAAGCGGCCGTATTTGCTGCCGCCCTTGCCGCGCTCGCGCGACTTCAGCGCAACCTGTTCAGCTGGCACCTGGAACACTTCGCGGGCAGCCGCCAACAGTTCGTTGCGACGGCGACGCACGTCCACGTCCGGAATGGTGGCTGGCGCCGCGTATTCCTGCACATGCAGGAAGGTGCGGTTCTTGCCACCGTCTTCGCGGTAGACGTCGATCGCCGCCGCGTATTCCGGCAGATCGGCGTCATAGGCGCGGAAGCAGGTGATGCCTTCGCGATTCAGCCAATTCTTGAATTTCTTGAGGTTCTTGCGCAGGCGGTTGGCGACCATCTGCGCGCCTTCGCTGAGCTCGCGCGGCTGGCCGGCGTTCTCGCGCTCAGGCACGGCAATCGGATCACAGACGATCAGCGCGCACTCGATGGCGCCGTTGAACATCTGGTACTTCTTGCCAGCACGCAGGCCGGTGGCAAACGCCAGGTCGGCGCTGCCGCACAGCAGGCTTGCGCGCCAGGTCGGCACCGCCCGCTTGAGCGCATCGCCGATACGGCGATACAGCACGGTGTCGGCGGCCAGACGTTCGTCGTACGGCGGATTGCAGACGACGCAGCCGGTTTCCTGCGGCGGCACCTGAACGTCGGCCACGTCACGCACGCCGAACCAGATGGCTTCGCTGACGCCAGCCACTTCAGCATTTTCCTTGGCCGCTCGGATTGCCTGCGGGTCGATATCGCTGCCGTGGATGACCTGCTTGAGCGCAGCACGGCCAAGCTGCTCACGCTCACGCGCTTCGGCAGTCAGTTCCTTCCACTGCGCCTGATCGAAACCGCGCCAGCGGCTCGGCGGGATGCTGCCGTGGCGCTGCAGGCCCGGCGCCACGTCGGCGGCCATCAAGGCGCCTTCGATCAGCAAGGTGCCGCTGCCGCACATCGGGTCCAGCAAGCCACCGCCTTCAGCGTGGATCTTCGGCCAGTTGGCGCGCAGCAACACGGCGGCAGCCAGGTTTTCCTTCAGCGGCGCGTCGTTCTGCGCCATGCGCCAGCCACGGCGGTGCATCGGGCCACCGCCTAGGTCGATCGAGATCGTCGCCCTGCCCTTGCGCAGCGACAGGTTGATGCGCACGTCGGGGAATTCAACATTCACCGACGGCCGCTCCATGCCCTGCCCGCGCAGGCTGTCGACCACGCCGTCCTTGACCCGCTGCGCGGCAAAGCGCGCATGGGTAATGGCGGTGCCGGACACATGTGCGTCCACCGACAAGGTCAGCTCGGGGGTGATGTGCTGGTCCCACGGCATCGCCGCCACACCCTGATACAGCGAGTTCTCGTCCGGGCACTCGAATTCCTGCAGCGGCCACAGCACGCGGCTGGCCAGGCGCGACCACAGCACCACGCGCTGCGCATCGCGCAGTTCGCCTTCGGCGTTGACGCCGGAAATGGTGGCGGTCGCCCGCGGCAAGCCCATCGCCAGCAGTTCGTCGGCGAGCAGGTATTCAAGGCCCTTGGCGCAGGAAACAAAGAAATTCACGGGAGATATCAACTTTCAGAAAGGGAATCAGGCCAGCCAGACGGGCAGGCACGTTGGCCGGCCCCGGGGCATCCAGGGGCTCTATTGTAGGCAGTTGCCCGTCGCGCCGTCGGATTCAGCCGGCGGCCGCGTTCACAAACCGCGCAGCAAGGCCTCAAAGGCCTGGCAGGAGGCGTCCACATGGCGCATCAGGCGGTGGCCATCATTGACCAGCAGCAGCCTGGCTTTGCGCTCGGCGGCCCAGGCAATGACATCGGCGGCCGGGATCAGCTCATCGTTCCAGGCGTGGACCACGCTGATCGGCACCGCGGCGGCGTCCAGCGCCGGCATGGGCCCCATCGTGGTCGGTGGCACCATCAGGAACAGCCCGGTTACCGGCACCTGCAGCGAGGTGATTGCTGAGATATAAGCGCCCAGACTCGATCCAGCCAGCACCAGCGGGCCGCGCGCGGCCATTTCGGCCGCCCGTTCGACCAGCCGCTGCAGCCGCGCCGGCACGTCGCCGACCCGGCTGATCTCGTGTTTGGCGTCCAGGTCGGTGTAATCCGGACGTTCGTGGCTCCAGCCGAGGCGCTCGGCCACATCGGCCAGCGCGGTGACCTTGGTGGCGTCCGGGCCGCTCTCGAAGCCGTGCGACAGAATGCAGTGGCCGCGGCTCATGGCTGGCGGCAAGTCATGGGGGAAATCATGGGCGAATGCTAGCATCCACACATGCACCTGCCGCCACCCATCATTGCCAAACCGCTGCCCTACGAACACCAGTTGGCGCAGCGCAAGTCCACCGATATCGACCTGGTGGTGATCCACTGCACCGAGCTGCCGGACCTGGCCACGGCGCGCGAATACGGCGAACGTGCGCTCTACGACAACGGCAGCGGCAACAGCGGCCACTACTACATCGACCGCGATGGCAGCATCCAGCAATACATCGCGCTGGACCGCGTGGCCCACCACGTCCGCGGCATCAACCCGCGCTCGATCGGCATCGAGCTGGTCAACCGGGGCCGCTGGCCGAACTGGTTCGACTCCAACAACCAGACCATGAGCGAGCTCTACCCGGAAGCACAGATCGCTGCGCTGGTAAGGCTGCTGGAATGGCTGCCGCAGGCAGTGCCGTCACTGCGTTACATCGCCGGCCATGAGCAGCTCGATACCGCACTGGAGCCGGCCAGCGATGACCCCGGCCTCAGCGTGCAGCGCAAGCTCGATCCGGGCCCCATGTTCCCGTGGGAACTGGTGCTGCGCGCCATCGACCTGCAGCAGCTGCCGGACTGACCAACACCCTGGCAGCCGCTTACTGCGGCAGGTACTGGAACTTCTCGCCTGCGGTCACCGCAAGATCCAGCCGGTTGATGGCCGGCGCGATCGGGCACACCACGTGCGGGGTGAACGCGCAGGGTGGGTTTTCGGCGCGATTGAAGTCCAACTGCACTACACCGTCGGTGGGCATCGCCGCGTACACATAACGCGCACCACCATAGGTCTCGCGACCACTGGTGCGGTCCGACAGCAGGAAGAACAAACGCCGTGATGGCGGCGCAGCCTCATCCAGCACTGGCTGCAGGTGATAGCTGCGCCCATTGACCTCAAACACCGCTTCACCAGGCACAACCGCCGGCAACGGCGTGCCGATCGAGGTCAGCAATACTGCCTGCTTTGGCGCCGGGAACGGCCGCCATTGCGCGCTGACATTCCATTTCGGGTCGACCGGAAAGTGCTCGATAGCCGTAAATGCCAGGCGCCGCGGCGATTGCGGGTCGCGGTAGCGCCAGCCCAGGATGCTGCCGGTACGCACCAGATAGAACTCCGAGTCACCCACTTCAACGCGGCTGGCCTCGTTGACATGAGCAACCCCGGGGATCAAGACCGCCCGTTGCAGCGGCTGACCTTTCATCTGAGCACCCGCGCGGGTACCTGCGGTGAAGGTGGCTTCGCCATCACGGTCCACCTGCAGGAAACCAAGTTCTGAAGGGCCACTGGGCAACACCACATCATTGGCCGCGGCGCTGCCTACCCGGTAAGCACCTGTCTTGAGCCGGCCCGAGCCGGTGTAGCTGAGCCAACCATCGGGTGCGCGCAGCTCGGCCAGACGCTGCGCCCGCCACTGTTCAACCTCGCGCAGATACTGACGCGCTGCATCGCCGGACAACCCGCCACCTGGCGCATTGCATGCCCCAAGAACCGCCGCCAACAGCACTACACCTAGCCATCTCAATGAACGCACGCTTCCCCCGAAGCATTCATACCCATCGGCACCGCGCCCACTCGCGGCGTACTGATTACTCAAGCTGTAGCAACCGGCCTGTTTGCATCACTGGACCAGCCACTCCAGGAATCACTGAACACACGCAGCCCGGGCATGCCGGCATGCGCAAACGCGAGGGCGAGATGACAGGCAGTGACGCCCGAACCACACATCACCGCCATCTGCTCCGGCGCCTGCCCGGACAACAGCGGCGCCAACTCAGCGCGCAGCTCCTGTGCAGCACGGAAACGACCATCACGCAGGTTCATGCCGAACGGCCGGTTCAGCGCACCGGGCACATGCCCGGCGACCCGATCCAAGGGCTCAACTTCGCCGCGATAACGTTCACCAGCACGCGCGTCCAGCAGCCAAGCTGGCGTCTGCGACAAGCGCGACTGCACCTCATCGACGCTGACTACCTGGGTCATATCGAACTGACCTGGGTAGGCGGGTAGCGATGGCGCCGCAACCGGAGCCACATCAAGTGCGTGTCCTGCCGCCTGCCAAGCAGCCAAGCCGCCATCAAGCACGGCGACCTTGCGATGGCCGATCAATCGCAGCAACCACCACAGGCGCGCCGCTGCCATGCTGCCGTCGGCCGCATCGTAGACCACCACCTGGGTATCGGGCGCAATTCCCCAACGCCCCAACTGCGCTGCAAAGATCGCACTGTCAGGCAGCGGATGCCGGCCATGCCCTTGCTTGCGCATGTCCGACAGGTCCTGCTCCAGATCGGCGTAGACCGCACCGGGGATATGCCCGGCCGTATAGCCAGCCATACCGGATTGCTTGTCGGCCAGCGAGTAGCGTGCGTCCACCACCCGCAACGCAGTGCTGGCAGTAGCGCGGGCGTCAACCACGCGCAATTCGGGCTGCGCCAAGGCTTTGGCCAGGTCCGCTACATCCACCAGCGTGGTCCACCAAACTCCAGCCTGACTCATGCCAGCTGCTCCAAACGACGACGAAGGTTGTAGAGGATGGCGGCGGTCGCGCCCCAGATGCGCTGCCCGGGCCAGCTGTACTCCATGACATGGCGGACGCGTCCACCATGCTCGATATCCACCTGGCGCAGATTGGCCGGGTCCATCAGGTAATCCAGCGGCACTTCGAACACCTCGGCCACTTCACCGGGCTCGGGACGCGCGATGAACGCCGGGTCCACCACCGCGACCACCGGCGTCACCCGGAACCCGGTAATGGTGATGAAGGGGTCCAGATACCCAAGCGCCAATACCTGGCTGCGCGGCAAAGCAATTTCTTCGTCGCTCTCACGCAAGGCGGCTGCCAGCGGATTGCGATCGACGGTTTCGATGCGGCCACCGGGAAACCCGACTTGTCCGCCGTGGTTGCGCAGTGCTTCGGTACGACGGGTCAAAATCACCTGCGTGCCGTGCGCACGCGGCACCAGACCGGCCAATACCGCGGCTTCCACCGGCGGTCCGGGCGGCAACAGGTCCTCCAGTTCAGACCGGTTCCAGCCCGGCCCCATTGGCGTCTGCGTCAGTGGCATCAAGGCCCGCTGCAGCCGGTCACGGCCCTGTAGCTGCTCAGCAAATGCCAGCGCATCGCGTGAGCGCCTTGGCAGTTCCTGGCTCATGACGCGTCGCCGCTCGTCCTCGCTCATGCGCATCCAGCCACCGATCTCGGCACCATTGCGCCAGCAGCCACGGCAATAGCCCTGCTCATCAAGCGCGCAGATGCCAATACATGGGCTGGAGATGACACGAGCAGGTGCATCCATCAATTCAGACATCACGCTAGCGTAGCGCGAGGGCAACTTCAGGACCAGTTACCCGCCTGTGATAGCGCTGTATTTGCCTTACTACGATGGCAATGTAAGCCCCAATAGCGGGCCCGGTTCAGCGAACCCGGCCGCCACTTACTCCCATTCATTATGTGACGCCCATCAAATTGTGGTTGAGCGCCGGTTCATCCAAGGGCACACTCAGCTTGCCGACAGGGGGAACACGAACCATCCGATGCGCGAGATGCGCGTTCGATCAGCGTGGCTGTTCGACGCATGCCTCGCCTGCATATGGATGGAGCCTTATCGCTTTTCACTCTGTAAGCGGAGCTCGGAAATGAGAATGGCAAAACCCTCCTTGTTGTTATCGGCGCTGGCACTGTCCGCCAGCCTTTCAGTACAGGCCCATGAGCCGCCAACGGACGGCAACCCAAGTACCCCTACCGAAAGCGGCATGGTTGCCGGCATCGATGCCAAGACCGGCAAACTGCGCAAACTCACGGATACAGAAATCCGGGCGCTTACCGATAAAGCCAACGCAATGCCCTCGGCAAGCCGCAGCGCCGCCGGCACCAATGCCGCCTGGGCGCGCATTCCGCAGACCGGCACCGATGCTGCCAAGACCATACGTTTGCACAGCAATGGCATGAGCACGGCCGATCTGCCGCTGTCCACGCTGACTTCATTGAGCGTTGAACGCAACGCCGCAGGTGAAGTGCAGATTCTGGAGAACGGCGCACCGCTTTCGCATGGCAAACAGGAGGTGTCCGAATGAAGACGTTGCTGCTTTCGGCCGTCATCGGCACCTGCCTGCTTGGCGCCACAGCGCACGCAGCCATCATCACTCCGATCAATCAGGATCCTGCTGGAAAAGGCCTGAACGACCCCACCGTGCGGGCACCAGAAGGCGGTAATCCGGGCAAAAGTGTCGGTGAGCAACGCCGCATCGTCTATCAATTCGCCGCCGACCTATGGGGTGCGGTACTGCAGAGCGATGTGGAGACCTTCGTCGGTGCCAGTTTCCAGGACCTGACCTGCACCGCTACCGGCGGCACTCTGGGCTCGGCCGGCGCATCGTGGATCGCCACCACGCCACCGGCGGGCGCTGAGCTGGGCATGATCTACCACGCCCCCTTGGCCAACGCCCTCAATGGCAGCCGCATCACCATCAGCAGCGCCGGCACAGACATCACCAGTCGCTTCAACAACAATCTGGGCGGCAGCAATCCGGACGGCACGCCATGCATGACCGGCTCGGGCTGGTACTACGGCTTGGACGGCAATGCGCCCGCCAACCTGATCAGCTTCCTCGATGTGGTGATGCATGAAATCGGCCATGGTCTTGGTTTCTCCGGCTTCGTCGGCTACAGCACCGGCCGGCTGGGCGAGCGCGTAGGCATTCCGCAGTACTACGGCTATTCGGACGTCTACACCGAAAACGCCTTCGACAACCTGTCCGGCAAGCGCTTCACCGAAGCCAGCATGACCAACGCGCTACGCGCCGCGTCAATCAAAACCCGCGGTGCACCGGCCTGGAATGGCGCAACCACACGGGCACAAACACCACTGTGGCTGGATCCTGCCGTCATCCTGTCGGTCAACGGCAGTAGCGTAGTCACGCAGTTCTTTGGCACTGCTTCCTTCGGCCCAGCAGCCACTCCAGCCAACTTCAGCGGCCCGGTTGCCATTGCCAACGACGGCACCGGCGCTGACACCGCCGATGGCTGCGAAGCAATCCCCGCCGGCAGCCTCAGCGGCAAAGTTGCTTACGTCAATCGCGGCAGCTGCGCATTCGAGATCAAGGCAGCCAACGCCCAGGCAGCGGGCGCAGTCGCGGCGATCATCGGCAATGTCGCCAGCTCCGGTGATCCAGGCACGGCACCCGGCATGGCGGAAGATGCCAGCGTCAACGCCACCATCCCGACCCTGAGCGTCAACCTTACCGATGCCAATCTGATCAAGGCAGCGGCACAGGCAGGCACGGCGCTGACCGCTGCATTGGGAGAGGTTGCCGGACGCTATGCAGGTGCCGATGCAAGCGGGCGTCCGTTGCTGTACGCACCTGCGGTAGTTGCCAGCGGCTCGACGTTCTCGCACTTTGAAAGTGTGTTGATACCTGATGCATTGATGGAACCTGCCAACAGCCCCAACACCGACGCCGGACGCATGGTTGACCTCACCTTGGCGGCGTTTGTAGACGAAGGCTGGAGCTTGAATGCAGGCACTGCCCGCATCGGCAGCTGCGATACGGGAGTAAAGCTGTTCAAGAACCCGGGCTTGATCGCGGGCGCCAATGTGCAGGCACAGGATCGCCTGTGCCGCACCACCGCCAACGGCAACCGCGCACTCTACCTGCGCTGCATGAACGACACTGCTGCCTCGCTGAAAGCTGCGAGCATGATCAGTACCGTTGAACAGGCTGGCATCCGCAGTTGCGCGGCCAAGGTGACTTCGCCGTAAATCTGATGTCGCACAACTGGCAAACAAAGAACCGGCGCCTTGAGGGCGCCGGTTTTCCTTGCTTCGTTCATGCAAAATCGAGTGGCATCCACCCCATCAGCTGCGAACAGCCACCAAAGCAATAACATCGCAACCGAGTGCGCGCCTCGATGACAACACAACTAAAGCTTGAGGCACGCCTCCCGCAACCACCGGCACTACAGCTTGGCGACGCACTGCCTTGCCTTGGCCATCTCCAGCGGTGTTATCAGCGACTGCGCGTGCAGCGAGCTAATGTGGTCGTTCATGCAACGCAGCTGTTGACTACGATTCCCCGCAGACGATGTCCTACACAGGTTGTTCTGCGCGATCAGGTTGGCGCCTGGAATGAACGAATCACGATAGACCGGCACCGTGGTATCGCAGCTTCCCAGCTTGGCGGTGCCATTGCGGTTGGTTGGCCAGCCCATCTCTTCAAACATCTCCAAGGCCACGTCTATCATCACGTCCGCTCGTAGCGTCTTGGTTTCCGCCGGCTCCATCAGAAAGTTTGGAGTCATGTCAGTATCGATATGAGAGAACGAGGATCCGGCCTGATAGGTCGCTGGCGTGAACAAACGCATGTTTCCGCCTGAGTCCAACCCGTAGAACCGATTCGGATCAACAGTGAGGCCCGAAGCAACCACGGGGACATCACCCCGCAATAGCTTCCCAACTTCCTGGGTCACCGTAATAACCGGAATTTTCACCTGCGCACCCAGCGTACCGCTGCCCGCACCGAAAGGCGCTCGCGGCACGTTATTGGCCAGAATCACCGCCACCGCCCCATGATTCTGCGCATTCAGAGCCTTACGCGAAAACTCGCAAACACCTCGATCGATCAGCACAATTTTACCGGCCAAGAGCGCTCCATTGGCGATGGCTGGTTGCCCATCGCTCCCGTCACAGCCGGTATGCATGTCAACCGCCCCCTGTGCGGCGGCATCACTTATCAGGACGATGTCCCCTTTTATCGGCGAAAAATCAGTACTACCGAAATCAGCACGTCCATAGTCGTGGAAGGCAGCAACTGGAGAGGAAATATTCAAGACGAGTCGATTTTCCGCCATCAGCGCAGCCATTCCATTGGTTGCACTGCCTTTCCAGACAGTCTGCCCCGGCGTGGTGAGCGCCACACCTATACGCGAATCGATCATTTCAAAATCGTTGTAGCTCATCGAGTATGTGTTCGACCAAGCCAGGCCATCCCATGGACCCTTCGCGAAGCGAACCGGTGAATTGAAGAACAACCTTGAGTTGCCCGAGGTACCCAAGCCATGACCTATCTCATGCATGATCACATTTAGAAAGTTGGCGCGGTTCTCGATGTTGTGCCCCGCATTACCGGTCAGACCGTAGTACCACCCCCCACCGCCGAGCGCCTGGCAAGCCGGCGTGTCTATTGCTGAGCTGAAATTCGTCAGAATGTCATTCCTGCCCGCATCCATATCGCGACCCGCAATCGCATTCGCCAACGCCACCGGGTACTCGAAGTCAGCGGTTCCATTTGTCGAAATTGCGTTGGCTTTGATCTGACTGATGGATCCTGCCTGCCCAAGTACGATATCACCCGCCAAGCATCTCAGCGGAGCGAACGACGCCTCCACTTTGATCTCCGTCGAGCTACGCAACAACGCGCCCCAAAGATCCATCGCATACTGATACGCGATCATTCGCTGCTGCCCCATTGTCCTACCTGGGTTGCCTCCAATCGGGGCGGCCAGGGTTGGGTCGTTCAAACCGATACCGGGCCTATCAAGATTGACCAGAGTTATCTTCGCCTGCGCCAGCACGGATGAGGTCACGGCGCATAGTGACACCGCGGTACAGACCGCTAGAAGTTTCGTCTTCATTTCCTCATCCTCGGTCAGCGAATGTCATTGGCATCGTGCGAGGCATGGATACCACCACCCCTGCTTGGTACTGCATATAGAGGCTCAAGCTCCTGTCGCGACGTCAGCACAATCCCGGCGCCGCTCTTGTCTGCGGCGGCCTGCCGCAGCGCCTGTTCTACGGTTTCCGGCATCTTTGCCAGCGCAAGATTGAGGCCTTCCGAAGCTGCACGATCCGCTGCGGTGCGGCGTACGCCCGCCGCATCTATCCGGCGCTGCACGTCATGCGCCGTGCTTGCCGTCGAACGCGATCTAACAACCTCAGCAGCAGTCGCTGGCAGGCCAATCAGTGCGGCGTAGTCCGGCACCGGCTCGCCCTGTGATTGCGCGAACACGCTACCCGCCGGCGTGCACAGCGCGCTGGCGACAAGGCAGCACCAACGAACAACACCCTTACGATCTCGTTGCATTTCATCACCCCTTTTCTGGAACGCGATAAGCATGGCCGCGAATGCGAATCCGAAAACCCAGTGCCCGACGGCGTCAGCACCGTCGCCCCCCTATCGCACGGCTCTGATTCAGAGCCATCAATCACCTTCGCTGGGTATTGCGGCATTGCCTGCTGGACGGCCTCGTCGATGTACGTCCTGCGCCTTTGAGCTCACTACAGGCTAGATCCAAGCTGGGACGTACCGCACAAATCATAGATAGACAGGCTGGCGGAAAATTGACATTTCTTCGTGGCTCGCTGACTTTTTGAGGCGCTTTTTCCCAACATTTCAACGCGCGTCTTTGCAGCGACAGTGAGCGCGGAGTTCCCGGGTACGGTTGAGGCGAGTGGCCGATAGCCAGAAACGTGTGCCCAACGCAAACAGGCAACGGTCGAAAGCGCCGATTGAATCAAACCGGCGAATTCCTACTTGTCTGCGCTGAGCCGTGGGTACACAGCCCGCATTGATGCCTTGAGCCTGCACAATGGGTGCGGTGCGCCAGTCGTGCACCGGCGGCTGAGGGCTTCTGTGGGAGCGGCATCAGCCGCGAAGCCAAGGATCCATCGGTGGTTGTGCGTCTGCATAATTGCGAGCCGCGCCGGTTGCGCGGCGCACGCTGTTACACGACGCGAGCTTCGCGGATTTGCTCTACGGGTTGATGCGTCGCG
This sequence comes from Stenotrophomonas sp. STEN030, assembly GCF_056759995.1. Lineage (NCBI taxonomy): Bacteria > Pseudomonadati > Pseudomonadota > Gammaproteobacteria > Lysobacterales > Lysobacteraceae > Stenotrophomonas > Stenotrophomonas sp. STEN030. Next base: position 11,666 of record NZ_JBRREB010000060.1, read on the forward strand.
GGTAAAGCCTCTGCCGAGCATGGCTCGGCACTACCTGCGCCTTTAATCTCTACCGACAATTTCAGGCAAAAAGAAAGCGCCAGTTTTGCCACCGGCGCTTCTCATTGCATCACCGACTTGCGCTTGCTTGACGCTGACCAGCTTCATTTCGAACTGCACCGCCACGTTCGGCGGGAACGGGGTGCGCGGGTCGGCACCATAGGCCTTGTCCGCCGGCAGGGTTACTTCCCACTTGGCGCCAGACGGCATCTGCAGCAGGGTTTCGCGCATCACAGCCATTTCCACTTCGCTCAGCTTGATCGACGGAATCGTCTGTGCCGGGCGAGCTTCGGTCGGACGCTGGCCGTACGGGAACGGACCGGCAACCTCCAGGGCAACGGTGCTGGCCTGGGTCGGCTTGGCACCGGCACCGGCTTCGATCACGCGGTACTGCACGCCGCTGGCCAGGGTCTGCACGCCGGGCTTGGCCTTGTTGGCAGCAGTGAACTGGTCACTGCGGGTATTGTTTTCAGCGGCAGCCTTCTCGTACTCGGCCTTGGCAGTCTGAGCACATCCCTGCTCGCGACGCTGGAATGTTTCAGCGGCCCGGTTGTCATTGCCAACGATGGCACCGGCGCTGACACCGCCGATGGCTGCGAAGCGATCCCGGCCGGCAGCCTCAGCGGCAAAGTTGCCTACGTCAATCGCGGCAGCTGCGCATTCGAGATCAAGGCAGCCAACGCCCAGGCAGCGGGCGCAGTCGCGGCGATCATCGGTAATGTCGCCAGCTCCGGTGATCCAGGCACAGCACCAGGCATGGCGGAAGATGCCAGCGTCAACGCCACCATCCCGACCCTGAGCGTCAACCTTACCGATGCCAATCTGATCAAGGCAGCGGCACAGGCAGGCACGGCGCTGACCGCTGCATTGGGAGAGGTTGCCGGACGCTATGCAGGTGCCGATGCCAGCGGGCGTCCGTTGCTGTACGCACCTGCGGTAGTTGCCAGCGGCTCGACGTTCTCGCACTTTGAAAGTGTGTTGATACCCGATGCGTTGATGGAGCCGGCCAACAGCCCCAATACCGACGCCGGGCGCATGGTCGACCTCACCTTGGCGGCGTTTGTAGACGAAGGCTGGAGCTTGAATGCAGGCACTGCCCGCATCGGCAGCTGCGATACGGGGGTAAAGCTGTTCAAGAACCCCGGCTTGATCGCAGGCGCTAACGTGCAGGCACAGGATCGCTTGTGCCGCACAACCGCCAACGGCAACCGTACGCTCTACCTGCGCTGCATGAACGACACCGCTGCCTCGCTGAAAGCTGCCAGCATGATCAGTACCGTTGAACAAGCTGGCATCCGCACTCGCGCCTTGAGGCTGTTGAATGCCTTCATCCAGAACCTGGCACCTTCGGCGGCACCGATCCAGATGCCCAGTCGGAAGTGCGCATGATTTTTTCCAACCTGTTGCGCCCAAAAGCGAAATTGCTGACAGTCCTCGCAGGGGCCGCCAGCCAACGGCCGGTACCACCGATCATCGCCATGATTTTTTATGGACTCTTCGACGATTCATCAGCGCGCAGAGTGGAAATCCATCCGCAGCACATGCGATCACAAGGTGATCTGCATGCGCGATAGCGCCAATCCGACCGCAAACGTCAGAAATCCAAATCCATGCTTAAGCACAAAACCTTCGCCAATTTGGCGACAGGTCACAACACGCCACTTCGCCAGCCGGGATCCGAACACGATCAAACCAAGCCTATGGCGCAGTGCAGCGAAGCTCGAACCGGGCAGACGAAAATGAGCAAGAATGACCGCAATGCGTACCCGAATAAACATAGCTAAACGGTTCTTTTTCTTCGGCAATCGGAAAAGAAGCACATATACCTGACCACTTTAATTTCGTTGTTTTTTGCCATTGCAGTGCTGACATTGAATATGCACACTGCGCGCGCCATCACGGACTACCTCCACACATGACTCGCATGCGCTTGCCGCATCGCTCTCCATTGTCTTGCCTGTGATACGGCTAGCACGCTTGCATTTCTTTACTTCAGATTGGAGATGGACATGAAATCGGCAAAGACACTCATATTTCCGTCACTGTTACTTTCACTCTCACCCATGATTGCCAGTACAGCTGTAGCTGAGGAACGACCAGCAGCAGCGCGACCAAGCTCCGCCATGCACATAATTGGCGGAATCGATGTAGAAAGCGGGACACTGCGCAAAGTCAGCGACAAGGAGATTCAAGTACTTTCCACAGCACTTGAGAAGGCACTGCGCGGAGGAAATTCTGCAGGTTCCATGTCAATGCGATCGAATCAAGACAAGGAGATGGTCGAACGAAGCATTCGTCGACGTTCTGATGGGTCGATCAGCGTCAGCATGCCTGCCAGCAGTATGTCGTTCCTTAAAGGTTGGCGAACAACGGATGGCCGCACCTTCATATCCGAAGGTTCAGCGGCACCAGCACAGGCTTCGGGCGAGGTGTACAAGTGACAACTCCTTCCAAACTCGCCACTCTGGCGACCTTTCTCGTCGCTGCCTCACTTCCGATTTCGTCCCACGCAGCGATCATTACCCCCGTAAATCAGGACATCCCTGGACAAGGCCTCAATGATCCAACGCCGCGCAAGCCAGAAGGTGGCAACCCCGGTCTAACCGTCGGGGAGCAACGTCGCATTGCCTATCAATACGCCGCTGACCTTTGGTCCGCGCTGATCCACAGCGATGTAGAGATCATTGTGTCAGCCAGTTTCCGCGAACTCCCATGCACCGAATCGATCGCCGTAATGGGGGCAGCTGGTCCGTCTTGGATAGATGGAAAACCGCCATCAGAAGAAAAACCTGGAATGATAGTTCCCGGAGCACTCGCCAATGCCTTGCATGGGTCACGCATAACCTCCGGAATTCCCGACAACGACGATATAAGGTCCGTTTTCAACGCCAACATCGGCAAGCATGATAGCTATGGAAATCCGTGCCTACTGGGCTCTGATTGGTATTACGGACTGGATGGAAACACTCCAACCAACAGTTCCAATTTCATCTTCACCTTGATGCATGAAATAGCTCATGGCTTAGGATTCATAAGCTACAACGACCTTGCTACTGGCCAACTGAACGATCTTTTTTGGTTCTACGAAGGCTATAGCGACCCTTTCACGGATAACATCTACGACAACGGTCGAAACAAGTACTTCACGGACCCCACGATGACGGACCGGGACCGTCAAGTGGCCATCTATACGCACGGCCGCCCGGCTTGGGGGGGCAGCAACGTCAAATCGTTAGTGCCACAATGGCTCAGCCCCGCACGCAAGCTGGTACTGAGCGGGACATCAGACTCACTATCCATTGATGACTTTGGCTCCATTAATGCGGCCAAGGTCGGGAAAAGCAGCTTTAAGGGGCCTTTGGCACTCGTCAATGACGACGTCGGCCAAGATACGGGCGATGCTTGCGAGGCGCTCCCAAGCGACAGTCTCAGGGGCAAGATTGTCTTTATCAATCGAGGAACCTGCACTTGGTTTGCAAAGGTGATCAATGCGCAAAATGCCGGAGCAATCGGGGCGATCATCGGCAACGTACCTGAATCCAATTTGCCGGATTCAATACCAATGTTCATTGATTTTTCTGGCAGTGGGGTCGCTATCCCTGCGATCGCCGTCAACTTGAGCAATGCGAACCAAATCCGATTCGCACTCGAAAACGGAACGCCACGAAATGCGTCGTTGGAGCAGGTTCCCAACCGATTCGCTGGGGCAGACATCGCCGGGCGACCGCTTATATATGCACCGGACCCTCCCGCATTGGGCTCATCACTGTCTCATTTTGATTCTGGACTGGTACCAGAAGCCCTTATGGCACCTCAACTCACCGATAATGCGGACGCAACACTCTCCGTGGACCTTACGCTTGGCCTTTTTCGCGACATAGGCTGGAAGCTAAACGAAGGCAACGCTCATATCGGCACATGCGACACCGGCGTAAAGATGTTCAAGAACCCGGGGCTGATTGCTGGCGCTAATGTACAAGCTCAGGATCGCCTGTGCCGCACCGGCGCCCGGGGCAACCGTAGCCAATACCTGCGTTGCATGAATGACACCGCTACCGAGCTGAGAGACGTCGGGATGATCAGCGGCATCGAACAAGCAGGCATTCGGACCTGCGCCGCCAAGGTAGGCGCACTGTAAGAGAAGTTTGAAGCTGGAGGAAGCTGTTGCGGCGAGGCGTTTCAGATCAAGCATCTACAGATTCATGGCTCGGCACTACCGCGATCCAGTGCGAATTCGGACAAAAAAAAGCGCCGGTGTTGCCACCGGCGCTTTTTATTGCATCACTGGTTTGCGTTTACTTGACGCTGACCAGCTTGATTTCGAACTGCACAGCCACGTTCGGCGGGAACGGGGTGCGCGGGTCGGCACCATAAGCCTTGTCCGCCGGCAGGGTGACTTCCCACTTGGCGCCAGCCGGCATCTGCAGCAGGGTTTCGCGCATGGCAGCCATTTCCACTTCGCTCAGCTTGATCGACGGAATCGTCTGTGCCGGGCGAGCTTCGGTCGGACGCTGGCCGTACGGGAACGGACCGGCAACTTCCAGCGCAACCGTGCTGGCCTGGGTCGGCTTGGCACCGGCACCGGCTTCGATCACGCGGTACTGCACGCCGCTTGCCAGAGTCTGCACGCCGGGCTTGGCCTTGTTGGCGGCAATGAACTGGTCACTGCGGGTCTTGTTTTCAGCGGCGGCCTTCTCGTACTCAGCCTTGGCAGCCTGGGCACGGCCCTGCTCGCGACGCTGGAATGCTTCAACGGCCGGCTTCAGCTGATCGGCAGTGACTGCCGGCTGCTTCTTGGCGTAGGCATCCTGCAGACCCTTCACCACCGAAGCGATGTCCAGCTGCTCGCCACGGCCGGTGAGCTCGGCCAGGTTGTTACCGTAGTCATAGCCGAAGTAATAGCTCAGCTTGCCCTTTTCGGACGCGATGTCCTGGGCGAAAGCAGTGCCGGTGACGGCCAGGGCCGCCACGGCGACCGCAATAGAACGCAACTTCATCAAACAGTTCTCCAGGAATGGTGTCTCAGGGCAAACATGCCGCTAGAGGCGACGGGTTAGGATAGCCGTCGCAAAGGCTGTCCGCCACTGACGACGCTCACCTATGACCGTCTTCGGTTGAAAGAGTTCAATTCATTACTTTTTTTTAACGTTTCGAGGCTTTCACCCCTATGTCCGAGTCACCGGTTTCGATCAGCACCCACGCAGGCGTCCGCACCATCACCGTGCAGCGCCCGGAAAAGCTCAACGCCCTCAACCGGCTGACCCTGGAAACCCTGGATGCGGCCTTTGCCGAGGCGGCATTGGCCGAGGACGTAAGAGTGGTAGTCCTGACCGGCGCCGGCAGCAAAGCCTTCGTGGCCGGGGCGGACATCTCTGAAATGAACACGCTGACCCCGGTTCAGGGCCGCGACTTCTCGCTGGTCGGGCAGCGCCTGATGCGCCGGATTGAACGCCTGAACAAGCCGGTCATCGCAATGGTGAACGGTTTCGCACTGGGTGGCGGCATGGAGCTGGCCATGGCCTGCCACCTGCGCATCGCCGCCGACAGCGCCAAAGTCGGCCAGCCGGAGATCAATCTGGGCCTGGTCCCGGGTTTCGGCGGCACCCAGCGCCTGTTGCGCCTGGCGGGGCGTGCCGCCGCGCTGGAACTCTGCCTGCTCGGTGCGCCGATCAGCGCCGAGCGCGCCCAACAGCTGGGCCTGATCAACCGCGTGGTGCCGGCCGCCGAGCTGGAAGCAGAGACCACCAAGCTGGCCGAGCAGCTGGCCAACGCGGCACCGCTGGCCCTGCGCGGCATTCTTGACGCGATCAACGTCGGTGGTGAGTGCGCTATCGAGGAAGGTCTGGAATACGAAAGTGCGCAGTTCGGCCTGGTGTTCTCCACCGACGACATGCGCGAAGGCACCAGCGCTTTCCTGGAACGCCGCAAGCCGGAATTCAAGAACCGCTGAGTTGTCCATGTCCAACGCAAGCGCCACACCCCGCCAATTGCTGCAGTTCGTACTGGATGATGATCTGGATGCGGCACTGCGCGCCGGGCTGATGGACTACCAACCGCAGCCCTGTGACACGCTGTTGGATCCTGCGCACCCTGACCTGCCGCAACAACTGCAGCAGGCACAGCAGCAGCTGGACGCCGCCTGGGCCGCACGTGAGCGCCATCGTGCCCGTGCCGCACGGCTTGAACGCCGTGATGCCGAGCGTCAGGCGCGTCGCGCGCCGCCGCCGGTAGCGGACAGCAAGCCCGCCCTGCCCTCCGCGGCGGCAGCCATCCTGGCCCGGGCCAAGGCGCGGGCGGCAGGAAATTCCGCAACATGAAGTCAGTAGCTGTGAAGAAAACGACGGTAAACACGGCAGCCGCGAAGAAAATCGGCGCAAAGAAAATCGCGGTGAAAACCGCGGTGGCAAAGAAAGCTGCAACGCCGAAGACCAGTTCGGCCCGCGGCAGCAAGCGCATGACTGCCGCCGAAGTGCGGGAGATGTTCACCCGCCTGCGCGAGCTCAATCCGCATCCGACCACCGAGCTTGAATACAGCACGCCGTTCGAGCTGCTGGTGGCAGTGACCTTGTCGGCACAGGCCACCGATGTGGGCGTCAACAAGGCAACCCGCAAGCTGTTCCCGGTGGCCAATACCGCCCAAGCCATTCTTGCCTTGGGCGAAGAAGGACTGAAGCCTTACATCGCCACCATCGGCCTGTTCAACGCCAAGGCCAAGAACGTGATTGCCGCCTGCGCGATCCTGGTCGAAAAATACGCCGGCCAAGTACCGGCCGAACGTGCCGCGCTGGAAGCCCTGCCTGGGGTTGGCCGCAAGACCGCCAACGTGGTGCTCAACACTGCTTTTGGCCAACCGACGATGGCGGTGGACACGCATATTTTCCGCGTCTCCAACCGCACAGGGCTGGCCCCGGGCAAAGATGTGCGGGTGGTCGAGGATGGCCTGATGAAGGTGATTCCGGAAGAATTTCTGCAGGATGCGCACCACTGGCTGATCCTGCATGGGCGCTATGTCTGCAAGGCGCGCAAGCCGGATTGTCCGCAGTGCGTGATCCGCGACCTCTGCCACTTCAAGGACAAGACCGCTGATGCTGCCTGAGCGTCGGCGGTTGCCATCTGCACGACACTTTCCCGTAACAGCCAATAGGCCAAATACGCAGGCCCTTGTGTCCCGGGGCCAAAGCTGGTCGCCGAACTGTCACATTTACGCAATCTTTACGCCCTAGCCTTCGCAGCAACCTCCAACTGCCTGCAAGGCTACCCACCCAATGAAACTGCATCGCCAACTCCTCACTGCGGCCGTGGCTGCTGCACTGTTCGCGCCGGCTGCACACGCTGAAGTCGCCATCGACGTTATTGGCGGTTCCGAAATCACCTTCGAAGGCCTGGTCCAGGCTGACGGCAACTGGTTCAGCAATGACAAGGCCGACTTGAACGGCGTTGCCAAGAACGGCAAGGACAGCGAGTTCGAACTGCGCCGCGCCGAGCTGGTGCTGAAGGGCAAGGGCCCGGGCAACATCGAGTGGGTGGTCGGTTATGACGCCAAGGCTGACAAGTTCCTGGACACCAACGTCAAGTACAAGCTGGGCGGCAACAGCAACCACTTCCTGCAGGCCGGCCAGTACAAGCAGCCGAACAGCCTGGAAGAACTGTCCAGCACCAAGAACAACGACTTCATCTCCAAGGCCACGGTCACCAACACCTACGCAGTTGCCCGCCGCCTCGGCGTTGGCTACGGCGTCGGCGATGCCAACTGGTCGGTCACCGCGTCGGCCTTCGGCCGCGAGCTGACCCGTGACCTGGCCCACGGCAGCGGCTACGGCGTGCGCGGCACCTTCGCCCCGATCAACGAGAAGGGCAACATTCTGCACCTGGGCTTGAGCTACGTCGATTACGACACCGACGCCGACCTGCTGCGCCTGCGCGCGCGCCCGAACGCCGATCTGGCTACCGTGCGTCTGGTCGACAGCGGCGACCTGAAGGACACCGACCGCCTGAGCACCATCGGTGCAGAAGCCATGTACGTGCGCGGCCCGTTCAAGGCCCAGGGCGAGTACTACAGCTCCAAGGCCAAGCGTTACGACCACGACAACTACAGCACCGATGGTTACTACATCAGCGGCGTGTGGAACGTCACCGGTGAGACCTGGGGCTATAAGGGCGGCACCCCGAGCTTGGGCCTGCCGGACGAGCCGGGCCGCGGCATGTGGCAGCTGGGCGCACGCTTTGACCATATCGATCTGAACGACGGTGGCCTGAAGGCCCCGACCGTGGTCGGCGGCACCCCGCTGGTGGACGGCGTGCTCGGCGGCAAGATGGACATCTGGACCGTTGGCGCCAACTGGTACTGGCGCTCCAACTTCAAGGCCTCGCTGAACTATGTGATGGTCGACAGCAACAAGTACTCCTCGTCGAGCAAGAAGTTCGTCAGCGACAAGCCTGACATCCTGGAAGCCCGCCTGCAGTTCTTCTGGTAAGCATTGGCTGCACGCAACAACACGAACGCCCCGCAAGGGGCGTTCGTCGTTTCCAGCGGCTCATTCTTTTGTGGGAGCGGCGTAAGCCGCGAAGCCGGTAGCATTTGTGCGCAAGCAGTTGCCGCAATCTGAAGCTGTGTCAGCTTCGCGGCTTACGCCGCTCCTACAACGGCGGGTGCCGCTGCGCTTGCTGAAGCTGTGTAAGCTTCGCAGCTTACGCAGCTCCCGCAACCAACTCCGGGGGCGCTCCAACCGGACAGACCCATGCGCACCTGCTTGCTTGTACTGCTGCTTTCCCTGCCCTTCACTGCCTTCGCGCAGGATTGCGGCGGTGACAGGGTTGCGCGCATCACCGAGGCGTATCAACAGCGCGACGTTGCGATCCTGCCCGACCGCTCCGGCTGGAGCGTCGACACCGAGCGCGGCGCTTGCCGGGTATGGCCAGCGGATACTTCATTGACCTTGATCGCGGTGCCGTTCCTGGGCCCAGAGGGACCCAATGGTGACTCCCAGTCGGGCGACCTGGATGTGCTGGTGGTCGACAGCGCCAGCCTGCTCCCACGCGCAACACTGCGCCTGCCTGAAGTGATGAGCAGCGATGCCATCCACGTCGACAGCGTTGGTCTGGATACCGCGCGTTACAACCTATCGCCCAGCGTGCGCGCGTTCGGCGTGCGAAGCTCACGCAGCAACTCCTCGCAGCCCAACCCGTTCAGCGAAACCCGCCTACAGCTGCTGGTGTTCAGCGGCAACATACTGGAAGCAATTACCGGGCAGATCGTGGTGTCCAGCAGCGGCGGTGAGTGGGACACCCGCTGTGCCGGTGAATTCCATGAAACAAAGCGCACGTTGGAAGTTGGCCCCTCCCCGGCGCAAGGCTGGGCAACGCTGACAATCCGTGAACGCGGCAGTTCAACCGTGAACCACGAAGATGCCAAGGGTGACTGCGTGGAAGCCCGCGAAGATCAGCCCGTGCGTAGCTTCAAGCTGCTACCCAAGGGCCGCAGCTACCCGCTGCCCAGCGAGGTTGAAGCGGCATTCTGATCACATGCGTCACTGTCATATGTGCGTCATATGACAGACGCTGCGTTGTCATCAAATGGTTATGGAATAGGCGCCGGGGCGGAAACCACCGCACATCAACTCCCAGGAGCCATTCGTGATCCACGCCATCAAATCGCGCGCCGCTGTAGCCATCCTTGCAGCGTCGTCCGTGTTCGCCGCCAATGCTGCCGATGTTACCGGCGCTGGCGCTTCCTTCATCTACCCGGTGATGTCCAAGTGGTCGGCCGATTACAGCGCCGCCACCAGCAACCGAGTCAACTACCAGTCGATCGGCTCGGGCGGCGGTATTGCCCAGATCAAGGCCAATACCGTTGATTTCGGCTCGTCCGATGCCCCGCTGAAACCGGAAGAACTGGCGTCGGCCGGCCTGGTGCAGTTCCCGTCGGTGATCGGCGGCGTGGTGCCGGTACTCAACGTGCCGGGCGTGGAAGCCGGTGCGATGAAGCTGGATGGCCCGACCCTGGCCAACATCTTCCTGGGCAAGATCACCAAGTGGAATGATCCGGCCATCGCCGCGCTCAATGCCGGCCTGACCCTGCCGGACACCAAGATCACCGTCGTGCACCGTTCCGACGGCTCGGGCACCACCTTCAACTTCGTCAACTTCCTGTCCAAGGTCAACGCCGACTGGAAAACCACCGTCGGTGAAGGCACCAGCGTCCAGTGGCCGGTCGGTATCGGCGGCAAGGGCAACGAAGGCGTGGCCGCCTACGTCAAACAGATCCGCGGCTCGATCGGTTACGTCGAGTTCTCCTACGCCCTGCAGAACCGCCTGACCTTCTCGCGCATGAAGAACGCCGCCGGCAACTTCGTGCAGCCGCGTGACGAGACCTTCTCGGCCGCAGCCGCCAGCGCCGATTGGGCCAATGCACGTGATTTCTACCTGGTGATGACCAACGCCCCGGGTGAGCAGGCATGGCCGATCACCGCCACCAACTTCATCCTGATGCGCAAGCAGCCGAAGAGTGCTGAGGGTGCCAAGGCTGCAGTCGAGTACTTCCGCTGGATCTACGCCAACGGTGATGCGCAGGCCCGTCAGCTCGACTACGTGCCGCTGCCGGACCCGCTGGTCCGCCAGATCGAAACCTACTGGCAGCAGAACCTGCGCTACTGAGTAAAGAGCCGGCGGGACCCTCTCCCTCGTCGTCTCAAGCGCGGATCACGTGATCCGCGCTTTTTTTTTGTGGGAGCGGCGTCAGCCGCGAAGCCGGAAATCCAGTCCCTGCGGCATTGCCGGACCACTCCCTGTAGAGCCGAGCCATGCTCGGCTGAAGCTCTACTAGTGAAGGCCCCTGCCGAGCATGGCTCGGCACTACGCTGAGGCTCTACCGGTGAAGCCCCTGCCGAGCATGGCTCGGCACTACCGGGCATTACCGGGAAAGCCCCGCCTCCGGTCGACATCCCTGCCTTGCAGGGCGGCATTTGCCCACCTCATGGCCATTGATTCTGTGAGCTTTTTCAGATTTTTTTCACGATGTAATCAGGCTGTAACAAAAACATCATTTCATAGCCGCATCCGCCGACACCGTCGGCAATTACCCCGCTATGGAGTGACGCATGAAGCTGCACACGACCGGTCTTGCCGCCCTTTCGCTGGCCATCGCCATGGGCCTGTCAGCCTGTGGTGACAAGGGCAATCAGGCCGCTTCCGGCCCCGACGCTGCTGGTGCCTCCGCGGCTGCCGCGGGTGACAAGGTCGCCGTTGAGATCTCCGGCGCCGGCGCATCGTTCATCTTCCCGCTGGTGTCCAAGTGGTCGGCCGACTACAACGCTGCTACCGGCGCCAAGATCAATTACCAATCGATCGGCTCGGGCGGCGGTATCGCCCAGATCAAGGCCGGTACGGTCGACTTCGGCTCCTCCGACAAGCCGCTTTCCACCGAAGAGCTGGCACAGGCTGGCCTGGGCCAGTTCCCGTCGGCGATCGGCGGCGTGGTACCGGTGGTCAACCTGGAAGGCCTGCAACCGGGCCAGCTGCGCCTGAGCGGCGCCCTGCTGGCTGACATCTTCCTGGGCAAGATCAAGAACTGGAATGACAAGGCCATTGCCGATGCCAACCCGGGCGTGACCCTGCCGGACACCAAGATCACCCTGGTGCACCGCTCCGACGGCTCGGGCACCACTTTCAACTTCTCCAACTACCTGTCCAAGGTCAGCAGCGAGTGGAAGGACAAGGTCGGCGAAGGCACTTCCGTGCAGTGGCCGGACGGCGTCGGCGGCAAGGGCAACGAAGGCGTAGCCTCCTACGTGCAGCAGATCAAGGGCTCGGTTGGTTACGTCGAACTTGCCTACGCACTGCAGAACAACATGCCGTATGCCTCGATGCAGAACGCCGCTGGCAGCTGGGTACAGCCGACCGCTGAGACCTTTGCCGCCGCTGCTGCCAGCGCCGACTGGGCCAACGCCAAGGACTTCAATCTGGTGATCACCAACGCGCCGGGCGCCAACGCATGGCCGATCACTGCCACCAACTTCATGCTGATGCATAAGCAGCCGAAGGATGCCAAGCGCAGCGCCGATACCCGCGCGTTCTTCAAGTGGGCCTTCGAGAACGGCAAGACCCAGGCCAACGAGCTGCACTACGTGCCGCTGCCGGCTGAATTGGTCACCCAGATCGAAGCGTACTGGGCTGCCGAGTTCAAGTGACGTAGTGAAGCGGGGGGGGCGGGCCGGCGGCGCCCCCCCCCCGAGCCGGACAGCACCCCCCGGGGCGGGGGGCGCAGCCGGATCGCGAGATTAAGAAGCCACGGCGG
>NZ_JBRREB010000061.1:0-23920 GCF_056759995.1 Stenotrophomonas sp. STEN030
GCCGAGCCATGCTCGGCAGGGGCATTACCGGTAGAGCCTCCTTGCCGAGCGTGGCTCGGCACTACAGAGCCCAGGTCTTGCTCAAAGCCCCTCTCCCGCTTGCGGGGTGAGAGGGGCAGGGTGCGAACCACAGGTTCGCTGCCCATCGAACGCCCTTGCGCCAGCGCAAGGGCCGGGGCGCGGAGCGGGGGTTGGGGTGAGGGCAGCGCTTCGCTGGGAATGCCCCCTGCCGAGCATGGCTCGGCACTACATGAGCAACATCTGCCGAGCATGGCTCGGCACTACATGTGCGTCAGGCGCGCTGCTCACGGGCGGTCATCAGCATCGCATCGCTGGATTCCTGGAATACATGCAGGCCGAACTCTGGCAGCATCGCCAGCAGGTGGTCGAACATGTCCGATTGGATGGCTTCGTACTTGGCCCAGGCGGTCGAGGAAGTGAAGCAGTAGATTTCCAGCGGCAGGCCCTGCGGAGTCGGCGCCATCTGCCGCACCAGCAGGGTCATGTCCTGATGGATGCCCGGGTTGTGCCGCAGATACAGCTCCACGTAGGCGCGGAACGTACCCAGGTTGGTCAGCCGACGCGAGTTGACCGGTTCCGGATGCGCCTGTGCCACCTGCGCATTCCACTGCTGCAGTTCCTGCTGCTTGCCCGCCAGATAATCATCGAGCAGCGCGATCTGGCCCAGTCGCTCCAATCCACCGGCATCGAGGAAGCGCACGCTGTGCTGGTCCAGGTAGATCGAACGCTTGATCCGGCGTCCGCCCGCCTCCTGCATGCCACGCCAGTTCTTGAACGACTCGGTGACCAGCTTCTTGGTCGGGATGGTGGTGACGGTCTTGTCCCAGTTCTGCACGGTGACAGTGTGCAGGGCGATGTCGATTACGTCGCCGTCGGCGTTCTGGCTGGGCATCTCGATCCAGTCGCCGATGCGCACGCGGCCATCGCCGCTGATCTGCACACTGGCCACCAGCGACAGGATGGTGTCCTGGAAGATCAGCATGAACACTGCCGTGGCCGCACCCAGACCGGTGACCAGATGCAACAGTTCCACGCCGACCAGGATCGCCACGATCGACAGGCCGGCAAACACGAACACTACAATTTTGACGACCTGCAGGTAGCCCTTGATCGGCTTGTTGCGCGCATCGGCGCGGCGCTCGTAGAAATCGTTGAAGGCGTCAAGTGCATGCGACACCGCCATCGCAATGGTCAGCACCGTCCACGCATGGCATAGCGCTTTAAGGCCGTTGACCAGACCCGGGGGCAGCTCCGGCACGATGCTCAAGCCAGCGGCAAGCACCACCGACGGCACGATATTGGACAAACGCGCGATCACCCGCAGCGGCTGCCTGGCGTTGTGATTGGGGCCGGAGAAGCGTTCGATCATCGAACGCAGACCACGCAGCAGGACGCGCTTGGTGACGAAGTTGGCCAGCCATGCCACCAGCAGCAATCCCGCCAACACCACTGCCGGGTAGGCCATCGGATACGGCGCCAGCATGTTCTCCAGCTGATCCAACCAACGAATTCCCATTACCGCCATCGCGCATTTTTCCTTTTACTTGTATTGCAGAAACATCCTGTCCAACCGCATTGCTTGATCGGACAGGCATAGCTCAGGCCGCGCACAGCAATGCGCGCGACTGGATTACAACAGGCTCAAGCCTCAGCGCTGCTACGCTCGATGATCACGCCAACCGCACGCGCACCGCGTACCGCGCCGGGCTTGCTCAGCTTCAGTCGCAGCCATTGCACGTTGAATTCGTCCAGCACGATCTGCGCGCAGCGCTCGGCCAGCGTTTCCACCAGTCCGAAGTCGGAGGCGCGCACGAATTCCATCAGGCGCTTGCTGACCGCCTTGTAGTTCAGCGTGTCGACGATGTCGTCGCTGGCGGCGGGCTTGCGGTTGTCGAAGCCCATTTCCAGATCGAACACCAGGGTCTGGCGGATGCGCCGTTCCCAGTCGTAGATGCCGATCAGGGCGTCGATTTCGAGCCCTTCGATGAATACCTTGTCCATTGCATCTGTCGTATTGGATGAATACGACATGGTAACGGCAGCAGACTGAGCCTGCCGTGGACGAGCACGGCAGGCCTGCTGGTCAGCCCTGCAAGGGCGGCAGTAACGCCATGTCCCAGCGCGGCGTCACCTTGATCTCGGCCGGGCCGTGCTGGCCGGCCTGCAGGCGCAGGGCGCCAGCGAAGGCGATCATCGCGCCATTGTCGGTGCACAGTTCCGGGCGCGGGAAGCAGACCCGGCCGCCGCGACGCTGGGCATTCTCCTGCAGCTTGGCGCGCAGGCGCTTGTTGGCGCCAACACCACCGGCCACCACCAACACGTCGCAACCGGCCGCATCCAGCGCACGGCCACACTTGATCACCAGCGTGTCGACCACCGCATCCTCGAAGCCACGGGCGATGTCGGCACGGGTCTGCTCGGTCTGGTCGCTGTCGCGCCAGGCCATCAGCACCTGGGTCTTCAAACCGGAGAAGCTGAAGTCCAGCCCCGGCCGGTCGGTCATCGGGCGGGTGAACTTGTAGCGGCCCGGGGTGCCGATCTCGGCCAGCTTGGCCAGTTGCGGCCCGCCCGGGTACGGCAGACCCATCATCTTGGCGGTCTTGTCGAAGGCCTCACCGGCGGCATCATCGAGGGTCTCGCCGAGCAGGCGGTATTTGCCGATGGCATCCACCGCGATCAGCTGGGTGTGGCCACCGGAGACCAGCAAGGCGACGAACGGCGCTTCCGGCGGGTCGTCTTCCATCAGTGGTGCCAGCAGGTGGCCTTCCATATGGTGTACGCCGATGGCAGGCACATCCAGGCCCCAGGCCAGCGAGCGGGCCACGCCGGCACCGACCAGCAGCGCACCAACCAGGCCGGGGCCAGCGGTATAGGCCACGCCCTCGATCTCGGAGATGGCGATGCCGGCCTCGTCCAGGGTCTGCCGGATCAGCGGCAGGGTCTTGCGCACGTGGTCGCGGCTAGCCAGTTCCGGCACCACGCCGCCGTATTCAGCATGCAGCGCGATCTGGCTGTAGACGGCGTGCGCACGCAGCGCAGCCGCCCCGGAGAGTGAGGTGTCGTAGACGGCTACGCCCGTCTCATCGCAGGATGATTCAATGCCAAGTACTTTCATAAAGCGTATTGTGGACCTCTCTGGCGCCCCCGCCAAATCGCAGGGGTTGCACGTCTGCGCAAAGGGACTATAATGCGCGGCTCACCGGGTGTGTCCCGGTTTTTCTACAGAGTCCCCGGAGATTCCATGCCCAGCGTTAAAGTCCGCGAGAACGAACCCTTTGAGTTTGCTCTTCGCCGCTTCAAGCGCACTTGCGAAAAGGCCGGCGTGCTGGCCGAAACCCGCAAGCGCGAGTTTTACGAAAAGCCGACCCAGGAACGCAAGCGCAAGGCTGCTGCAGCCGTGAAGCGCCAGCTGCGTCGTTCCTCGCGCGACGTCACCAAGCGTCAGCGCCTGTACTGATCGTACGCGACTCCTGAACGGGGGGCTCCGGCCTTCCGTACTGGAGTGAAAGCCGGCACGCGCAAGCGTAGCCGGCTTTTTGCGTTCCAGACGCCAGCAACGCTGACGTCACTGCCCCATATTCCTGACCCGAAGAGGTGCTCCATGAGCCTGAAGCAACAGCTGTTCGAAGACATGAAGGCCGCCATGAAGAGCGGCGACAAGCACTCGCTGAGCGTGATCCGCCTGATCAACGCCGCCATCAAGCAACGCGAAGTCGACGAGCGCATCGAGCTGACCGACGCCGACGTGATTGCCGTGCTGGACAAGATGATCAAGCAGCGCAAAGACTCGGTCACCCAGTTCGAAGCCGCCAACCGTGAAGACCTGGCCGTGATCGAGCGCGAGGAGATCGTGGTGATCGAGCGCTATGTGCCGGCCAAGATGGGCGAAGCCGAGATCCAGGCCGCGATTGACGCTGCCAAGGCCGAGACCGGCGCCAGCAGCGCTGCCGACATCGGCAAGCTGATGGGCGTGCTCAAGCCCAAGCTGGCTGGCCAGGCCGACATGGGCCTGGTGTCCAAGCTGGTCAAGCAGGCCCTGGCCGGCTGATCCCAGCTGCCAAGGTTGTGCGACAAGGCCCGCCGCGTGCGGGCTTTGTTGTTTCTGATCTTCTGCCTTTTTGTGGGAGCGGCGTCAGCCGCGAAGCTGGCAGTACTGGAATCACCGACCGGCCTGCAATCTGATGAATCTGTGGCTTCGCGGCTTACGCCGCTCCTACATTTTCGGGCATTACCGGGAAAGCCCCTGCCGAGCATGGCTCGGCACTACGGGCACCCATTCACCCGTTCCGAAGCCCGCCTTTGCTAGAACAGACCCCTGCCTTCACGCGATCCATCTGATGCCCGCAACCCGCCCCACCCTGCATTCGTTCAAATCCCGGCTGGAGCTGCTCCAGCAAAGCTTGCCGGCCGCCCTCGCCCGCCGCTTCGTCGAAGCCGACGTGATGACCCAGGCAGCCTCGCTGGCCTTCTACACCTTGCTGTCGCTGGCGCCACTGCTGGTCCTGCTGCTGTGGCTGACCGCCTCGCTCTACCCGCCCGCCCAGCAGACCCTGATCGAGCAGATCGGTTCACTGGCTGGCCCCAGCGTGGCCGAAGTCGCACGCACGGTGATCACCAATGCCAGCGCACAACCGGATCTGGGCTCGTTCGCCGGGATCTGGAGCCTGATCCTGCTGTTTGTCGGTGCCACCGTGGTATTCGCCCAGCTGCAGGCGGCGCTGAACCTGATCTTCCGTACCGATTCCAAGCGTTTCGAAGGCATCTTCGGCTGGCTGAAGAAGCGGGTGTTTTCCGCCGGCGTGGTGCTGGCGCTGGGCTTCCTGCTGATCGTGTCGATGGTCGCCACCACCGCGCTGCAGGTGATCTTCTCGCACCTGCCCTCCGCCCTGCCGGCGCTGGGCTACACAACCACACTTGCCCTGTATGCGCTGGGCTTCGCCTTCCTCTACCACTACCTGCCGGACAGACCAGTTGCCTGGCGCCAGGCCTTTCTCGGTGGCGCCATCACCGCCGTGCTGTTCACCCTCGGCCGCTATGCGATTGGCCTGTATATCGCCAACGCTGCACCGGGCAGCGCTTACGGCTCGATGGGTACGCTGGTGATCATGCTGGTGTGGATTTACTACGCCAGCGTGGTGTTCTTCGCTGGCGCGCTGATTACCGCGGTGATTGATGAGCGGGCGTATGCGCGGCGGAAGGTGGAGGCTGCCGCTGAAGTTGATGCTGGGGCTTTGGACTGACGGCAGAGCAAAAGCTGGAGCCAAAGCCCCCCTCCCCAGCCCTCCCCTTCGCTGCGCGAAAGGGAAGGGGCGGCTTCGCTCCCTCCCTTTGCCGGAGGCAAGGGGGTGAAGAAGGTCTGCTTGCGCGGCACTGCCGCGCGACCTGATGAACGATCGAAGGCTATGCCTTCGGGCCGGACGGGCCGGGGAGGGGTAGCTCTTCGCCGTTGACTGAAAACCATCAAGCCCAACAGCCAGCCAGCACCAGCCCAGCCTAGTACACTCCCCTTCCCCCTCTCATCGCGCTCCGCCAACCGGCGGCGCTATCGATTTGCCGCATGGCCCGACTTCCCGACGCGTTCATTGACGACCTGCTGGCCCGCACCGACATCGTCGAAGTGGTGGGCTCACGTGTGCCGCTCAAGCGCCAGGGCAAGGAATACGCATCGCGCTGCCCGTTCCATGACGAGCGCTCGGCTTCGTTCACGGTCTCGCCGACCAAGCAGTTCTATCACTGCTTCGGTTGCGGCGCGCACGGCACCGCGATCAGCTTCCTGATGAATTACGACCGCCTCGAGTTCCTCGATGCGGTGGATGAGCTGGCCAAGCGCGTGGGCATGGAGATCCCGCGCGAAACCAATGCGCGCACGCCGCAGCAGCAGGACGACAGCCGCGACCAGTACTCGGCACTGGATGCCGCCACCCGCTTCTTCCAGAAGCAGCTGGAGGGCAACGACAAGGCCCGCGCCTATCTCGATGGTCGCGGCGTCGATGCCGATACCCGCGCACGCTTCTCCATCGGCTATGCGCCGGATGGCTATAGCGCGCTGAAGGACGCACTGGGCAAGGACGAGCGGCGCATGAAGCTGCTCGAACGCGTCGGCCTGTTCTCCAAGAACGACCGCGGCCACGTCTACGACAAGTTCCGCGACCGGGTGATGTTCCCGATCTTCGACCGCCGCGGCCGCGTCATCGCCTTCGGCGGCCGCGTCATGGAAAAGGACGACGGCCCCAAGTACCTCAACTCACCGGAAACCGCGCTGTTCCACAAGGGCCGCGAACTGTACGGCCTGTGGCAGGTGCGTCAGGCCAACCAGAAGATCGAACGCCTGATCGTGGTTGAAGGCTATATGGACGTGGTCAGCCTGTTCCAGTTTGGCGTCACCCAGGCGGTGGCGACGCTGGGCACGGCGACCACGCCCGATCATGCCGAGCTGCTGTTCCGCAACGCGCCGGATGTGTACTTCTGCTTCGACGGTGATGCCGCCGGTCGCCGCGCCGGTTGGCGCGCACTGGAGTCGGTGCTGCCGCGCATGAAGGATGGCCGCCAGGCCTTCTTCCTGTTCCTGCCCGATGGCGAGGACCCGGACACCATCGTGCGCAAGGAAGGCGCCGATGCCTTCGATGCACGGCTCAAGCAGGGCACGCCGCTGTCGCAGTTCTTCTTCGACGAACTCAGCCGTGAGATCAACCTCGGCACACTCGATGGCAAGGCGCGATTGGCCGAACGCGCCAAACCAATGCTGGCGCAGATTCCCGATGGTGCCTTCGGCGACCTGATGAAGCAGGAACTGGCGCGCCTGACCGGCATAGGCAGCACCAGTACCGCCGCAGCGCCCGTGGCGCGACCACCGATGCGCAACAACGCCGTGCCTGCACAGAAGCGCAGCCTGGTGCGTGCGGCGATTGCCATCCTGTTGCAGCAGCCTTCACTGGCGATGAGCCTGGAAGGCCACCACGCCATTGGCGGCCTGCGCCTGCCCGGCATCGAACTGCTGGTCGAGTTGCTGAACCTGGTGCAGCAGCGCCCGGACATCAGCACCGGCGCCCTGCTCGAACACTTCAACGAGCGCGAAGAACAGGCAGCATTGCACAAGCTGGCCGCGCAGGCGCTGCCAGGCGATGAAGCGATGTGGGCACAGGAACTGCAGGACGCCGTGCTGCAGTTGGAGAAACAACTGCTGACCCAGCGTCTGGACGAACTGCAGGCCAAGCAGCGCCAGCAAGGTCTGGACGACACCGACAAATACGAACTGCGCGAGCTGCTCAAGGCCCGCGCCAGCCTGCGTCTCTGACATCTGTAACGGAGCACTGCATGTACATCTATCGCCTGTCACTGCTCCTCTCACTGCTGCTCGCTGCCAACGCCTTCGCTGGCGATGCAACGCTGCGCCAGCCGCGCCCAGACCTGATCACCGCCGGCCAGCCGAGCGCGCAACAGCTGCGCGATGCCGCCGCCAATGGCGTCACCACGGTCATCGATCTACGCAAGCCCGATGAAGATCGCGGCTATGACGAGGCCGCCTTGGCCGGACAACTCGGCCTGCGCTATGTGCGCCTGCCGATCGCCGGTGCCGGCGACATCACCGTCGCCAACGCGCGCACGCTGGACCGCCTGCTCAAGCAGGACGGCGGCAAGACGCTGCTGCATTGCGCCTCCTCCAACCGCGCAGGCGCATTGCTGTCGTTGATCGACGCACGCATCAATGGCGCATCGGTGGACGACGCCCTCAAGTTCGGCCGTGACGCCGGCATGACGTCACTCGAGCCCGCTGCACGCGCTGCTCTGGAAACATCCACACCCTGATCAGGAGGCATTGCCGACATGACCCGCTGGTGGTCGCGACTGCGACCGGACAACTTCACCCTCGCCCTGCTCGCTACTGTCGTCCTTGCCAGCGTGCTACCGCTCACTGGCAGCGCAGCCAGGGGCTTTGACCACTTCACTGATATCGCTATCGCCGCGCTGTTCTTCCTGCACGGCGCGCGCCTGCCGCGTGAGTCCATCGTCGCCGGCCTGCTGCACTGGCGCCTGCACATCACCATCCTGGCCTGCACCTTCGTGCTGTTCCCGTTGCTGGGATTGGCGATGAAGCCGCTGGCTGGCTGGGCACTGACACCCGAGCTCTACATCGGCGTGCTGTTCCTGTGCGCCCTGCCATCGACCGTGCAGTCCTCGATTGCCTTTACCTCGATTGCCGGCGGCAACGTGCCGGCAGCAGTGTGCGCGGCTTCGCTGTCCAGCATCCTCGGCGTGTTCCTGACCCCGTTGCTGATGACGGTGCTTGCAGGCTCGCAAGGCGGCATGGCCAACCCGCTGCATGCGGTGGGCGCGATCATGCTGCAGCTGCTGGTCCCGTTCGTGCTCGGCCATCTGCTGCGGCCGTGGATTGGTGGCTGGATCGAAAAGCGCCGCGGCCTGCTGCGTTACACCGACCAGGGTACGGTGCTGCTGGTGGTCTACGCCGCCTTCGGTGAATCGGTCAGCGAAGGCCTGTGGAGCAAGACCCCGCCACTCTCCTTGCTGGCTGCCGCTCTGGTGGCTGTGGTGTTGCTGGCGATTGCCATGCCAGGCATCACCTGGCTGGCGCGGCGGCTGGGCTTCAACCGCGCCGACCAGATCACCATCATGTTCTGCGGCTCGAAGAAGAGCCTGGCTACCGGCGTGCCGATCGCCAAGGTGCTGTTTGCCGGCGGCAGCCTCGGCGCGATCGTGCTGCCAATCATGATTTACCACCAGATCCAGCTGATCGTCTGCTCGATGGTGGCGCAGCGGTATGCGAAGCAGAACGCCAACACGGCGGGCTCTTGATCGTTGTGGGAGCGGTGTAAGCCGCGAAGCTGATGGTGCTTCCGGTTGCGGCTGGATCTGCAACCATAGAATGTTTGGTTGCGGAATTCGTGGGTGTCGGGTGCATTCTCAGCTTCGCGGCTTACGCCGCTCCCACAATCGCACTTGCTGTTGTTTGAATGGAAAAGGCCGGCTTTCGCCGGCCTTTTCATTGCTGGATCACAACCAGGGCAGCAGCCAGTGGTCGATCAGCAGGAAGGCGAACAGCGCCATCAGGTACACGATGGAATAGCCGAACATCTTCATGTTGAACATTTCATCCGGCGGGTTCTGCATCTTCCACGCGTACCAGAGGAACACGATGTTCAACACCGTTGCGCCGCCCAGGTAGAACATGCCGCTCATGTCGATCGCCACCGGCAGCAGCGTCACCACCGCCAGCACCACCGAATACGCCAGGATCTGCTTGCGCGTATGCGGCACGCCGTGGGTCACCGGCAGCATCGGGATCTCGGCCTTGGCGTAGTCGACGCGGCGGAAGATCGCCAGCGCCCAGAAGTGCGGCGGGGTCCAGATGAAGATGATCAGCACCAGCAACGAGGCGTAGGCCCAATCCGAGCTGCCCTGCATACCGGTGATCGCCGCCCAGCCCAGCAACGGCGGTGTGGCGCCAGCCAGGCCGCCGATGACGATGTTCTGCGAGGTCGCCCGCTTCAGGTAGACGGTGTAGATCACCGCGTAGCCAATCAGCGAGGCGAAGGTCAGCACTGCGGTGATCACGTTCACCCACAGCACCAGGATGGTCATCGACAGCGCGGTCAGCGCACCAGCAAACACCAGCACCTGCCGCGGCGAGACCTTGCCGACCACCAAGGGCCGCCATGAGGTACGCGCCATCTGCGCATCGATCTGCGCATCCAGCAGCTGGTTGATCGCCGCTGCGGCCGAGGCCGACAGCCAGATACCAAGGAAGCCGAGCAGGCCAGTCACCACCTGGGTGGTGGTCGGCAGGCCCGGGATGGCCAGGCACATGCCGACCAGGGCGGTGAACACAATCAGTGCCACCACCTTCGGTTTGGTCAGGTCCCAGTAATCACGCCATGTTGTACGCATCATTCACTCCGGAGCGCGCAGCCGCGCCAGCAGCGTGACCAATGCAAACAACAGGGCAACCGCACCGCCGCTATGCATCACGGCCACCACCAGCGGCAGCGCCAGCTTGACATTGAGCACGCCCAGCGTGACCTGCAACAGCACCAACGCGATCAGTGTGGTTGCCCAACCGCGCATGCCCGGTAAACGGAACATGCGTACCGACAAAACCAATAGATACAAGGCCACCAGCACCGCCATCATCCGGTGTGCCATCTGGATGGCGATACGCGAGGCACCATCCAGCACGCCGCCTTCGTAATCCACACCGATGCCACGCCACAAGGTGAAGCCTTCCGTGTAATTCTGCTGCGGCCACCATTGGCTGACGCAGCGCGGGAAGTTGTCCAAGGACACGCTGCCGCCGCCGCAGGCCAGCGCCGCGTAGTTGGCACTGACCCAGCCGCCAAGCGCGATCTGCAGCACCACCAGCGCCACCGCACCACGCAGCCACCAGCGCAGGCGCGGCTCCTCGGCCAGGGTGATCGGCAGGTTGGTGGCCCTCCAGGCCATCCATGCCAGCATGCTGAACATCAGCATGCCGCCAAGCAGATGGCCCATCACCACGATGGGCTTGAGCAACCAGGTCACCGTCCACATGCCCAGCAAGGCCTGGAAGATCACCACCATCAGCGTCAGCACCGCAGCGCGCGCCAGATCGATGTTGGACCAGCGCAATGCCGCCAGCAGCAGGATCGCTTCACCGGCGATCGCCAGCACACTCGCTGCGACGTGTTCGCCGCGCATATATAAGGGGATGGCCAAGGCCACCAGCGCCGAAGCGGTGATGATCTGGGCGATGCCGCGCTTGCGCCGGCGTGCCGCCAGCAGCGCCAGCACAAGCACTTCCACGCCGAGCAGGCCGGCCAGGAAACGGTGCACCTGCTCGCGCCAGGCCTTATGGGTTTCCAGCGGACGGATCTCGCTGGCCACGTGTTGGGCCGCTTCCATCTGCGTCTGCGGCCAGGTGACACGGCCATAACAGGTGGGCCAATCCGGGCAGCTCAGGCCGGCATCGGACAGGCGCACGAACGAGCCGAACATGATCGTGCTCGCCGTCATGATCAGTGCGAACCACGCCAGTCGGTGGAAATTGCGGTACAGCGCCGGACGCGCAGTGGCATTCATCGAACGGAACTCACATCAGTTTCAACAGCTTGGATAGATCAGCCCGCAATCCACCCGGTTCAAAACCCGGCGCATAACGGAATACCACAAAGCCATTGGGATCAATCACATACACCGGGATACCGGCCGGGTCATCAACCCCCGGCAGCTTGCCCCGGAACGCAGGCTGGGGCTGCAGCACCTTCAGTGCCGGCGTCGCAGCCACCTGCTCAGGCGGCGTACCCAGCCACAATATCTCGACATTATCCGCGTTATGCCCAAACAACTGCCACACCTTGTCCAACTGCTGCGACAAAGTGACGCAGGCCGGCGCGCAGTCAGCAGCCGGTGCCAGCAGGATGCGCCAATGGCGCTCGCCGGGATTCCACTCGTAGGCCTGGCCGTTGGCCAGATGCAGCTGCTCGCTGCGCAGGTCCAGCGCCGGCTGCAACAGCTCACCGTGATGGCGGTTGATCTGCGGCGTCCAACCGGAGAAGCGCAGGATGCCGGCCAGCGCCATCGAGCCGAAGAACATGGCGAAGATCAGCAGCAATACCCGGCGACCGCGGTTGCGGGTGGCGAGCTGGTCGGGGGTGAGTGCGTTCATGGTTGGGGTCTTCCAGCGCTGGAATGGGGAGTGGATTGGTTGGAGCAAAAGCTGGCACTGGCTCTGGCACTGGCTCTGGCACTGGCTCTGGCTCTGGCTCTGGCTCTGGCGCTGGCGCTGGCTCTGGCGCTGGCACTGGTTTTAGCCCTTCTCCCGCCTGCGGGAGAAGGGTTGGGATGAGGGGAGCTTTGGCTTTGGCTTTGGCTTTGGCTTTGACCTGACTCCAACCTAACCCTCATTCCCAACTCCCGACTTACGCCGCCTCTTGAACTGCAACACCAACGCAATCAACAACACCGCCAAAGCCATCGCGAACCACTGCACCGCGTAACCAAGATGCCGCGAAGGCGGCAAGGTATTGGGCAGCAGGTCCAGATCACGCGCATAGCCCAACGGCAAGGCCGGATCCAGTCGCAACACCTTCGGCGCCAACGCACCAGCGCCAAGCCCGAGCTGCGCAGCAATCGCCGGCAGGTCAATGCGTGTCGCCAACCACGTCTGCGGTTGCGTGGCAGCCGTCAGCGCAGGGCCCAAGGCGATACCGGTTGCCGGCGCAGGCGCCCACAACCCCTGCAGTGCCTGCGTGCCCTGCTGCGCGCTGATCACCGGCATGCTGCGGTCGGCAGGCAAGGGCAGCCAGCCCAGATCGACCAGTACGACGATTCCATCGGCAGCGCGCGCAGGCTGGTAGACCTTGATGCCAGCCCTGCCCTCACGCAGCTGGTTGTCCAACAACACGCTGCCGGGCAGGAACTGCAGCTGGTCGCGCACCCAATGCAGGGAGTCCGGCGCGGCCGCTGCCTGGGCAAGGCTGAGCGCGGCGTCGCGACTGGGCGGCAATTGCGCCAGCAGGGCTTCTTTCTGGTGCATGCGCTGCAGCTGCCAGCCGCCCAAGGCGCAGAACACGACCGCCACCAGCACTGCCAACAGCCAACCAAAAATCGCCGTGTGCTGTCGCGTCATGACAAGCTGCCGCCAAGCAGGTGATATAGCACTGCCTTCCCACTGAACGAGCCACGCATGAATGATTCGTTGAAGACCCTGTTGGTGATCGCGTTCTTGATCGTCATCGTCTGGAATCTTGGAGCCGGCCTCTATTACCTGATGATCGATCGCGGCCAGACCAAACGGACGGTCAATGCGTTGACGCGGCGTATCGCGCTGTCAGTGGTACTGATTCTGCTGGTTGCCTTGGGCATCTATACGGGTTGGATCAAGCCGCACGGTGTTGGCGGCTGAACATCGCAACAGCCGCACTGCCATGCAGTGCGGCCGCCGGCCAGCGTTACAGCACGTAGACAAACAGGAACAGCATCAGCCACACCACGTCGACGAAGTGCCAGTACCACGCGGCCGCTTCAAAGCCGAAATGGTTGTCGCGGGTGAAGTGGCCCTTGGCCGAGCGGAACCACATCACCAGCAGCATGATCGTTCCCAGCAGCACGTGTGCGCCGTGGAAGCCGGTCAGCATGAAGAATGTGGAACCGTAGATGCCCGATCCCAGGGTCAGGTTCAATTCCTTGTAGGCGTGGATGTATTCCTCAGCCTGGAAGAACAGGAACACGCAGCCCAGCACCACCGTCGCGCCCAGCCAGATCAGCAGCTGCTTGCGGTTGCCCGCCTTCAGTGCGTGATGGGCGATGGTCAGGGTGATGCCCGAGGTCAGCAGGATCAGCGTATTGAGCAGCGGCAGGCCCCAGGCCGGGATGGTCTGGAAGGCGCCACCGATATCGGCCGGGCCATTGGTCGGCCATGCGGCGGAATAACCATCCCACAGGATTTCGTTGGTGAGCACGCCATGGCCTTCACCACCGAGCCAGGGCAGGCCCATGTTGCGGGTGTAGAACAGCGCGCCGAAGAAAGCGGCGAAGAACATCACCTCGGAGAAGATGAACCAGATCATCCCCATCCGGAATGAGCCATCGACCTGGCGGTTGTAGTTGCCACCCACCGATTCGCGGATCACATCGCCAAACCACAGGAACAAGGTGAACACCATCATCGCCACGCCGATGAAGAAGGCCAAGCGGCCCCAGCTGGCGTCGTTGAGCCAACTGGCTACCCCGACCATCATCACCAGCATCGCGATCGATCCTACAAACGGCCATTTACTGCTGCTTGGCACGAAGTAGGCATTGGCATCAGGAGGGCTATGGGCCATGGCGTTGCTTCCGGGTCCGTGATCAGGGAGCTGCGTGTGCGGCGGCCGCGGCAGTTGCCGGGGCCAGGCGTTCGGTCAGCGCATCATTCTTGTAGAAGGTGTAGGACAAGGTGATCGTTTTGACGTCGGCCGGCAGATCCGGGTCGACGATGAAACGTACCGGCATGTCGCGCTTCTCACCGGCCTGCAGGGTCTGCGCGGTGAAGCAGAAACATTCGGTCTTGTTGAAGAAGCCCGATGCACGAGCAGGCGCCACCGACGGCACCGCGCTGCCAACCATCGCGCGGTCGCTGTCATTGCGGGCGAAGTACAGGGCTTCGTTCAACTCGCCCGGCACCACATCCATCGTCAGCTTTTCCGGGTGGAAGGCCCACGGCAGTTTGGAATTGACGCCGCCGTCGAACTCCACACGCACGGTGCGCTTGCTGTTGGCAGCATGGGCACTGGTTTCGTGGGTGGTGGCACCGCGCTCCAGCCGCACGCCGAACACTTTTTCGCAGGCGATGCGATACAGCGGCACCAGCGAGAAGGTCAGTACGAACACCGCGAAGGCCACGCCGATCAGCCGGCCGAGGCCAGCGTTGGGCTTGGGTGCGGGCGCTGGCGCGTTCAACTCGCCAGCACCCCGGACAGGATGAAGCCGACATAGACCGCAACCGCGATCAAGCCAACGACCAATGCGGTGCGCCGCGAGCGGCGCCTGCGCAGGGCCAGTTCTTCAGCCTGGAAGTGTTCGTTGCTGTTCATTGCCAGCCTCCTCAGTGCGTCACGTCGTCATGCGCCAGATCACCCGGTTTGATCACCGGCGGCACGGTGAAGGTGTGCGCAGGCGCAGGTGACGGAATGGTCCACTCCAGGCCACGAGCACTTTCCCAGGCGCGTGCTTCGGCACGTTTGCCGTTGCGTAGCGAGGCCAGCAGGATCGCCGCCATCATGAACGGGGTGGCGAACATGCCGAATGCGCCGATCGAGCTGATCAGGTTCCAGTCGGCGAACACCGGGTTGTAGTCCGGAATACGCCGCGGCATGCCAGCCAGGCCGAGGAAGTGCTGCGGGAAGAACAGCAGGTTGACGAACACCATCGTCCACCAGAAGTGAAACTTGCCCCAGAACTCGTTGTACATGCGGCCAGTCCACTTCGGCCACCAGTAGTACACCGCGGCAATCAGCGCCAACACCGCGCCGGTCACCAGCACGTAGTGGAAATGCGCCACCACGAAATAGGTGTCGTGGTACTGGTAGTCGGCCGGCACGATCGCCAGCATCAGGCCGGAGAAACCGCCGATGGTGAACAGGATGACGAAGGCGATGGAGAACAGCATCGGCGTTTCAAACGTCAGCGAGCCCTCCCACATCGTGCTGACCCAGTTGAACACCTTCACCCCGGTCGGGATCGAGATCAGCATCGTGGCGAACATGAAGTAGATCTCGCCACCCAGTGGCATGCCCACCGTGAACATATGGTGCGCCCACACGATGAACGACAGGAAGGCGATGGCGGCAGTGGCGTAGACCATCGCCTGGTAGCCGAACAGCGGCTTGCGACTGAAGGTCGGCAGGATCTCGCTGACCACGCCGAACGCCGGCAGGATCATGATGTAGACCTCGGGGTGCCCGAAGAACCAGAAGATGTGCTGGAACATCACCGGGTCACCGCCACCGGCGGCATTGAAGAAGCTGGTGCCGAAGAACTTGTCGGTCAGCAGCATGGTCACCGCGCCGGCCAATACCGGCATCACCGCGATCAGCAGGAAGGCGGTGATCAGCCACGTCCAGCAGAAGATCGGCATCTTCAACAGGTCGATGCCCGGTGCGCGCATATTGAGCACGGTGGCGATGATATTGATCGCGCCCATGATCGAGCTGACACCGGCCACGTGGATGGCGAACACGCTGAAGGCGACGTTGTAGCCACCCTGCAAGGACAGCGGCGGATACAGGGTCCAGCCACCGGCCGGCGCACCGCCGGGCAGGAACAGCGTCACCAGCAGCATGCTGAAGGCAACCGGCAGCAGCCAGAACGACCAGTTGTTCATGCGCGGCAGCGCCATATCCGGCGCGCCGATCTGCAGCGGGATCATCCAGTTGGCGAGGCCGACGAAGGCCGGCATCACACCACCGAAGATCATCACCAGTGCATGCACGGTGGTCATCTGGTTGAAGAATTCCGGCTTGACGAACTGCAGGCCGGGTTGCGCCAGCTCCAGCCGGATCACCACGCTCATCGCCGCGCCGATGATGAACATAGTGAAGCTGAAAAGCAGGTAGAGCGTGCCGATGTCTTTGTGATTGGTGGAGAAGAACCAGCGCTCGAAGAAGCCCTGTTGGTGCCCGTGGTGATCGGAGTGGTCCACTGCGGTATTCGCCATTGCAACTACACCTCGTTATGCGTTTTCAGGCATCGCGCCGGCAGCACCGGCACGCAGTGGTATCAGGCACCGGCCGCCGCAGGCGCGGCGGGTGTAGCGATAGCTTGAGTTGCTTCGGGAGCAGCTGCAGGTGCCGGCTCGGCAGCAGGTGCGGCCTCTACCGGTGCAGCAGGCTTCGGCTTGCGCGAGGCCAGCCAGGACTTGAACTCGTCCTTGGACACGGCCTTGACCACGATCGGCATGAAACCATGGTCCTTGCCGCACAGTTCCGCGCATTGGCCGCGGTACACGCCCTCGGTTTCGATATTGGTCCAGCGTTCGTTGATGAAGCCCGGCACGGCGTCCTGCTTCCAACCAAGTGCTGGCACCCACCACGCGTGGATCACGTCGTCGGAGGTGATGACGAAACGGACCTTGGTATCCACCGGCAGCACCAGCGGGTTGTCCACGTCGAGCAGGTAATGCGGATCGCTGGCCATGGTCGGCACGCTGCCGCTCTGCCGCACTTCGTCGGACTTGCGGTCCAGGCGGCTGGTGAAGACCACATCTTCACCGAGGTATTCGTACTTCCACATCCATTGATAGCCGGTGACCTTCACCGTCATCTCGGAATCGCGGGTGTCGTACATCGCGATCAGCTTGGCCGTGGCCGGCCAGGCCATCACCACCAGGATGATGATGGGAATGACGGTCCAGATGATTTCCGCCTTGGTGTTGTGGCTGAACTGCTTGGCCACCGCACCCTTGGACCTGCGGAACTTGAACATCGCGTAGGCCATCGCGCCGAACACCAGCACGCCGATGACGGTACACACCCACAACGCCACCATATGTGCGTCCCACGCCATACGCGAGGTATGGGTGACGCCCTTGCCCATATTGAGCTGCCATTCCTTGGGATCGGCCGATTGCGCCCATGCTGCCTGCGCCGACAGCATCACCGCTGCCGCTGCCAAACCGTGTTTCAACTTCGCGCCCCACACGCTGCTTTGCTTCATTGCCTAGACCCTTGACGTCATCGGTTGCTGCCATTGCTGGCTGCGAGCAAGCCTTCAAGTGTCACCGCAAGTTCCCGACGTTCCACGGGCGCGAGGAAACTCCCCACTTCCACCCACTTGCCGCTGGAAACCAGCAGGACCCGTTCCTTCCCGGTCACCACCCGCACCCAATACGGGTGTGCGCGGAATACCGGCGAAACTCCGGCTGCGGGAATCACTTCCACACAGTCCGGTCCTACCCGGATCTCTTCCCGGCGATTGCTGCTGCGCCAACACGCGCGCAGGGCAGCGGCTACCAGGAAGCCATGCAACAACGCGAAGACAGGGGCCAGTAGGTTCCCGGACAGCCATGCCAGGCCGGCCGCGAACACCATCACTCCTGCCAACGCCGCAAACAACTGGACGAACTGCCGAGCACTGAGTGCCCGTGGGGGGTGCAGTAACAACTGCGTCCCTGAGCCATCGGAATCTTGCCGAAGCACCTGGATCATCGCAGCCGCGTCCATACCGCGGAAATCGAGTTCGATGGTAGCCCTGCCCGCACACGCCCGGCAAGCTTCCATTCATCATCGTCATCAATGCTGCAGTGCACATCAAAACTGTGCCCATATCGTCCAAGCACGTCGATTTAAATGCCGGAATTGGCACAATTAGAATCAGCTAGCTGAATATTGCGAAATCGCCTGCAGGCCAGTGCTTTCACGCTGCAAACAGATGCCCGCAGGGGGCTAGGAAATCCGCCACCGAAGATTAAAATGGCCGAATCCAACTGTGGCCGAGCGCATGAACGCAACACCTTCCCCTGATGTCGCCTCCCCTACGTCGCCGGCCCCGCCGCTGCTGACGCCTGAGCTGCCACCGGCGCCGCCCGCGCTGCGCCAGGCCATCACCGATGCATGGCTCAAGGACGAGGCCAGCCACGTGCGCGAACTGCTGGAACAGGCGCGCCTACCGGCCGCCGAGCAGGCACAGGTACAGGCTACCGCCGCCGACCTGGTGCGCCGCGTGCGCGCCCGTGCCAAGAACCAGGGCGCGATCGAAGCGTTCATGCGCCAGTACGACCTAGGCAGCGAGGAAGGCGTGCTGCTGATGTGCGTGGCCGAAGCCCTGCTGCGCATTCCGGACCAGGAAACCGCCGACAAGCTGATCCGCGACAAGCTGGGCGAAGCCGACTGGAAGCGCCACATGGGCCAGTCCGATTCGGTGCTGGTCAATGCCTCGACCTGGGGCCTGATGCTGACCGGTCACCTGGTTGACCTGGCCGATGCCACCAAGCGCGACGTGCATGGCGCGTTCAAGCGTCTGATCGGCCGCGTTGGCGAGCCGGTGATCCGCCTGGCCGTGCGTCAGGCAATGAAGATCATGGGCCACCAGTTCGTCATGGGCCGCACCATCGACGAGGCGCTGTCGCGTTCGCACAAGGGCGACAACAGCAACTACCGCTACTCCTTCGACATGCTCGGCGAAGGCGCGCTGACCATGAAGGACGCGCTGCGCTACCTGGAAGACTACCGTCGCGCCATCCACGCCATCGGCAGCGACAACATCGCCCGCGGCGGCAAGGCCGATGGCGACGTCACCAAGTCGCACGGCATCTCGATCAAGCTGTCGGCGCTGTACCCGCGCTACGAGCACGCCAAGCGCGAGCGCGTATTGAATGACCTTGTCCCGGGCGTGCTGGAACTGGCGCAGCTGGCCAAGTCCTACGGCATCGGCTGCACCGTCGACGCCGAGGAAACCGATCGCCTGGAACTGTCGCTGGACATCATCGAGCGCGTGGTCAGCCATCCGTCGCTGAAGGGCTGGGCGGGCTTCGGCATCGTCGTGCAGTCCTACCAGAAGCGCACGCCGTACACGATTGATTACCTCGCTGACCTGGCCCGTCGCATCGGCCACAAGCTGCAGGTGCGTCTGGTCAAGGGCGCGTACTGGGATGCGGAAATCAAGCGTGCGCAGATCGAAGGCCTGCCCGCCTACCCGGTGTTCACCCGCAAGCAGAACACCGACGTGTCCTACATCGCCTGCGCCAAGCGTTTGTTTGGCCATGCCGATGCGATCTACCCGATGTTCGCCACCCACAACGCGGCCACCATCGCCACGATCAAGCAGATCGCCAAGGGCGGCGTGTACGAACACCAGAAGCTGCACGGCATGGGCGATGACCTGTATGCCGAGGTGATTCCGGCTGACCGTCTGAACGTGCCCTGCCGCGTGTACGCACCGGTGGGCTCGCACGAAGACCTGCTGCCCTACCTGGTGCGTCGCCTGCTGGAAAACGGCGCCAACTCCAGCTTCGTCAACCGCATCACCGATGAAGACGTGTCGATCGACGACCTGATCCGCGATCCGGTCGAAGCCGTGTCTTCGTTCGCTTCCATTCCGCACCCCAAGATCCCGCTGCCGGTTGATTTGCTGCGCAGCCAGAACCACGACAGGACCAATTCCATGGGCATCAACCTCGCCAACGACAACGAACTGCGCGCCCTGGCCGAGCAGCTCAACGCCGCCATCAAGCCTTGGCAGGCGACGCCACTGGTGCAGGGTGTTGCGCCTGGCGCGCCGTCGCAGCCGGTGATCAACCCGGCCGACAACCGTCAGGTCATCGGTCACTGGCAGGCCGCTGACAGCGCCACCGTGCAGAAGGCGCTGGCCAATGCCGTCGCCGCACAGCCGGCCTGGAACCGTACCCCGGCTGCCAGCCGTGCTGCCATCCTTGAGCATGCCGCCGACCAGCTGGAAGCGCGCATCGCCGAGTTCATGGCGCTGTGCGTGAAGGAAGCCGGCAAGAGCCTGCCCGACGGCGTCGCCGAAGTACGCGAAGCGGTGGACTTCCTGCGCTACTACGCCAAGCAGGCACGCGAGCAGTTCGGCACTGCCGAGAAGCTGCCCAGCCCGACCGGCGAAAGCAACGAGCTGCAGCTGCACGGCCGTGGCGTCTTCGTCTGCATCAGCCCGTGGAACTTCCCGCTGGCGATCTTCCTCGGCCAGATCAGCGCCGCCCTGGCCGCCGGCAACAGCGTCATCGCCAAGCCGGCCGAGCAGACCAACCTGATCGGCTATTACGCAGTGAAGCTGCTGCTGGACGCTGGCGTGCCGGAAGGCGTGCTGCAGTTCCTGCCGGGCGACGGTGCCACCGTCGGTGCCGCGCTGACCGCCGATCCGCGCGTGGCCGGCGTGGCCTTCACCGGCTCCACCGAGACCGCCCGCGCCATCAACCGCGCCATGGCTGCACGCGATGCCGCCATCGGCGTGCTGATCGCCGAGACCGGCGGCCAGAATGCCTTCATCGCCGACTCCTCGGCGCTGCCGGAACAGCTGGTCAAGGATGCGATCGGTTCGGCCTTCACCTCCGCCGGCCAGCGTTGCTCGGCAGCGCGCGTGCTGTTCGTGCAGGATGACATCGCCGACAAGGTGATGGGCATGCTGTCCGGCGCGATGGCCGAACTGAAGGTCGCCGATCCGGGTGAACTGTCCACCGACGTCGGCCCGGTCATCGACGCCGACGCGCTGCAGATCCTCAAGGACCACGCCGTGCGCATGGACGCCGAAGCGCGCCTGATCGCCGCCGCACCGCTGTCCGATGCGGCCGCGCACGGCACCTTCTTCGCCCCGCGTGCGTACGAGCTGAAGGACCTGAACCAGCTGCACAAGGAAATCTTCGGGCCGGTGCTGCACGTGATCCGCTGGAAGGCCGATCAGCTGGATGCGGTGATCGACCAGATCAACGCCACCGGCTACGGCCTGACCCTGGGCGTGCATTCGCGCATCGACGAAACCGTTGATCGCATTGCAGCGCGCGTCAACGTCGGCAACGTCTACGTCAACCGCAACCAGATTGGTGCGGTGGTCGGCGTACAGCCGTTCGGCGGCCAGGGCCTGTCCGGCACCGGCCCCAAGGCCGGCGGCCCGCACTACCTGCTGCGCTTCGCCACCGAAAAGACGGTAACGGTGAACACCACTGCTGCAGGCGGCAACGCCTCGCTGCTGACCCTGGGCGATTGATCCCAGTAGTGTCGTGATCAGGAAAAACCCCGCGCAAGCGGGGTTTTTCTTTGCACTGCCAAAACCTACCCCTCCCCAACCCTCCCCTTCGCTGCGCGAAAGGGAGGGAGCGGTAGTGCCGAGCCATGCTCGGCAGAGGCGTTCCCGGCAATGCACCAACACCGCAGGAACTGTGGGAGCGGCGTAAGCCGCGAAGCAGATGCTCGGCCAAATTGCAGATATGCCGGTGGTTTCGATGACGCCAGCTTCGCGGCTCACGCCGCTCCTACAAGGCAACACACAAACAAAAAGCCCCGCTTGCGCGGGGCTTTCTGCATGCATCAGCTACGGTTCGATCAGAACTTGTAGTTGATCGAGGCAGCCAGAACGTCGCCGCGGACCTTGTACTTACCGGTCAGCGAGTTGCCCTGGTTGTTGGTGGTACCGGCGATCTTCACGTCCGGATCGCTGGTGAACAGGTGGGTGTAACCGAAGTTGTACTCGATGTTTTCCGACGGGGTCCAACCCACGCCCAGCGACAGCCACTTACGGCTGGTATCCGGCACGCGCACATCGCGATGAGCGTTCGTGGTCGGGGTCTGGTCCAGTGCGATACCACCGCGCAGGGTGACGGTGTCGCTCAACTTGAAGTCGGTACCCAGCGAAACGAAGGTCGTGTCGCGGTAACCGAACTCCAGCACCGAGTCCGGCTGCGCCGAGGCGTAGTCGATGGTGACCTGGTCGAACGCGGTCGACCAGGCAGTGCGGGTGACATCACCCATCACGGTCCAGCGGTCGTTGACGTTGTGGGTCACGCTCAAGGTGGCCGAAGCCGGCAGGGTCAGCGTGGCCTTGCCCGAGGTGCTGGTGAAGCGGCCCGGCTGGGCTACTGCCAGAATCGCAGCGGCGTTGGGCGGTACGTCAAACGTAGCCTTGCCGCCGGTGACCTTGTGCTCGACCTTGGAGCGATAGCTGATACCGATATGGGTGTTCTCATCGGGGCTGAACAAGCCACCAACGGTCCAACCCACCGCATTGTTGTCGCCTTCCACGGTCAGCTTGCCGTCGGCATTGCCTGGTGCGAAGCCCGGCACGCGGCTCTGAGCCAACGCGGTGCCGAAGTCGATGTTGTTGCTCAGCTCGATGGTCAGGTGCTCAACGAACACCGAAGCGCCGAAGGACACGTACGGATTGACGTCATAGGACGCTGCAAAGCCCAGATCGACAGCCTTCAGATCGGTCTTCAAGCCGCTGTAACGGCCGACCCAGCCCTTGTCGTATTCGGTCTTGAAACCGAACGGCGCGGTCAGCGACACACCGAAGTGGGCCTGCTCGCCGATCGGCATATGGAAATAGGCAGCCGGAACCGGCGCGATCATGCCTGCATCGCCGCCGTCACTGCCGGTCTGCGGGGTACCAACCGGGGTGCGGCCGCTGCCCTTGAATTCAGCCGAGAAGCTGATGGCACTCAGGTCACCCTGGATCTGCATGCCGTCCAGCTGGCGCATGCCGGCCGGGTTGACGGCGATGATGGATGCATCTCCCTTGGCGCTGCCGGAACCGGCAAAAGCGCGGCCGAGGCCCTTGGCGCTGTTTTCCTTCAGCTGGAAGGCAGCAGCATCGGCGTGGCTGAAAGCCAGGGCGCCGGCAATACCGACGGCAAGGGCAGTTACGCGAGCAATAGCAGAAGCGGTCATAGTGGAAGCTCTCTCCGTAAACGGTAATGGTCGTTTTGCGCCTGCACTCCCAAGCAGCAAGCTACTTGACAGTGCGCCGGAGTCCCCTCCCGACATACGACGCCGTATGCAGTATCACCCACGCTCGTTAACTAAACAATAACGACGTAAGACATATTCCCAGCCCGCCCCGGGCGGTCCCGGGTTAGGCTTCCGCACTCATGTTCGTCTCCATTCCTTCCAGAAATAAGTCAGGCCTGCGCTGGGCAGTGCCCTTGCTGTGCCTGACCTTGCTGGCAGCCTTCCTGTGGTCAATCTCGCGGCCAGATGAGGCGCGGCGTTCGCTGTGGTTGGACTGGGGCGCGCTGGCCACCGGCCTGGGCAGTGGCCATGACTGGTGGGCAGCTTTGCGCGACGGCAGCGTATTAAGGTTGTTCACCGCCCTGTTCCTGCACGCCGACTGGTCGCATCTGCTCGGCAACCTGGTGTTCCTGCTGATCTTCGGCCTGCCCGCCGAGCGGGTGCTGGGGCCGTGGCGCCTGCTGTTGCTGTTCCTGTTCGGCGGCGCCATCGCCAACCTCGCTGCGCTGTACGTGATCGGCTCGCCCGAGCGCACCATCATCGGTGCCAGTGGCGCGGTGTCGGCCTTGATGGGCACGTACCTGACCCTGTTCCCACGCGCCAAGCTGGGCGTGGTGCTGCCCCTGGGTTTGTTCCTGGAATTCGTGCGTGCGCCGGCCTTTCTGTTGATCGGCGTGTGGGCAGCTTTGCAGGTCGTCTTCGCCTATATCGGCCCCAGCTTCGGCATGGTGGCCTGGTCGGCGCATGTGGCCGGCTTTTTGTTTGGTGTGGCTTACGGGTTGTATGTGCGTGCGGCGATTGCCCGGCGTCTGCGCAAGCGCAAGGGCTTCTAGCCCTGCCTGTTTTTTTGTGGGAGCGGCGTCAGCCGCGAAGCCGGTGCCCCCTCAGATCACCCGCTTGTCTGCCGTTTCATGTATAACGGCTTAGCCGCGGGCGCCCCTCCAACCAGCGCCCCCAGAAGACCCCGTGACCCCCCA